>PHAV01000003.1 GCA_002841765.1 Deltaproteobacteria bacterium HGW-Deltaproteobacteria-4
GTTTCACCGTTTCCAGAATTCAATGTGAACCGCCGTATACGGAACCGTACGTACGGGGGTGTGGGAGGACGGCGGGAGTAATTCCGCCTCCTACCCGATTGTTCTCGATTTAAAGATTATTTCAATTGATTAACATTTTTGATTCAGTTAAATTGACCAATCAAAATTCAGTATTTAACAGGTAGTTACCTCATGAAAAGTCTCAAGATGTTCCTCGGTTTTCTGACGGAACTTTTTTCCAAAAGACACATCATTACCGAGCTCACCAAAAATGATTTCCGGAAAAAATACCTCGGCTCCTATCTGGGGATACTCTGGGCCTTCGTACACCCGACCATCTATATCGCCATTGTCTGGTTCGTGTTCCAGGTCGGCTTCCGCTCCCAGCCCATGGATAATTTCCCTTTTGTCCTCTGGATGCTGGCTGGGATCATCCCCTGGTTTTTCTTTAGCGAATGTCTTGCCAGCGCCACCAACAGCATTATGGAGAATGCCTTTCTGGTCAAGAAGGTGGCTTTCAGTATGGGGATGCTCCCCCTGGTTAAAATCCTTTCCAGCCTGATCATTCACTGTTTTTTCATTGCCGTCATCTTTGTCATGTTTACGGTTTATGGCTACCCGCCCAGCATTTATAACCTCCAGGTCTTTTACTACCTGTTTTCCGCCATCGTTCTGTTGCTCGGACTTTCCTGGTTGACCTCCTCGCTCACCCTCTTCTTGAAGGATACCGGCCAGATCGTCACCATGATCCTTCAGTTCGCCTTCTGGATGACGCCGATTTTCTGGTCGCCAAAGCACCTTCCGCCAAAGATCATGACTTTGATCAAGCTGAATCCGGTGTACTACATCGTCGAAGGATATCGGCAAAGCTTCATCTATAAGACCTGGTTCTGGGAACAGAACTACATGATGACCCTCTATTTCTGGTGCGTCACCCTGTTCTTCTTTTTCCTCGGAGCAGTGGTGTTCCGGCGCTTGCGGCCGCATTTTGCGGACGTATTGTAGGCCTTTGTGAGTTTTTTTCGTTCGTTCTTCCTTATCCCAAAAAAAGCCTATGCCGAGATCATCGACACATGAGCTCCGGTAAGTCGACAAGTATGCAAGTTGTAACAGTCACCGTGCTTCAATAAAAGGATGTGTTAGATGACCAAATTCTTGTCTCATTGCAGGAAAGTGTTATGGCAATTGTCTGTGAAGGGATTAGAACGTGGCCCCCATATCACGCGCTATTTCATGTACGAGCGACTTTGCGTCGTTGCTGCTGATTTTAATTCACATTTGGGGCGTGTCCTTTCAATCAGTCGCTCCACTTCTTTGGTCAAACTATTGCAATTACAGCCTGATGAAGTGGTAGAGGCCGATTACCCGGAATACAACGTCCTTGATCTTGCTTTTGAGGATGCTTCCTTTGATTTTATTCTGCTCGATCAGGTGTTGGAGCATGTAGAGGGGAGTCCGCAGCAGGCAATTGATGAGTGCCTGAGGGTGCTCAAACCCGGCGGTGTTATGGTGCTGACTACATGTTTTATGAATCCGGTACATGCAGCACCCGGTGATTATTGGCGGTTTACGTCGGACGCTCTTTGCCACCTCTGTCGACAATTTTCAAAAATTATCGACTGTGACGGTTGGGGTAATTTTGAAACATGGCTTCTGGTGCGCGACGGATTGAGATGGGAGGGTATACCCCATGCCACCTGGCATCCGCTCAATCGCCTTGCCCGCAGAAACGATCCGGAGTGGCCCATTGTTACCTGGATTGTGGCGCAAAAATAACCAGCAACATACTGGCCAGATCATTGGTCATAAAAATAGGTGCCGATGCTCATGTCAGATCATACTGCGATCAAAATCGAAAATTTGACCAAAATCTACAAACTCTACAACTCCCCCCAGGACCGGTTGAAGGAATCGCTACACCCCCTGCGCAAAAAGTACCACAAGGATTTTTATGCCCTCAACGACGTCTCCTTAGAGATACGCAAAGGTGAAACAGTGGGGATCATCGGGCAGAACGGCGCCGGCAAGTCGACGCTTTTGAAACTCATCACCGGTGTCCTGACACCCTCTAGCGGAACAGTGTCGGTCAACGGCAAAGTATCAGCGCTGCTGGAGCTGGGGGCCGGTTTTAATCCTCAACTTACGGGATTGGAGAATGTCTATTTTAACGGGACTATTTTGGGATACACACGGGTGGAGATGGATGTCAAGCTTGACGACATACTGACCTTTGCCGACATTGGTGAATTTATCCATCAGCCGGTGAAAACCTACTCCAGCGGCATGTTTGTCCGCCTTGCCTTTGCCGTAGCGGTTCATATAGAACCGGAGATCCTCATCGTCGACGAAGCATTGTCCGTCGGGGATATGATGTTCCAGGCAAAGTGTTATGACAAGATCAAGTCCCTTATGGCTGGCGGCGTCACGACGCTCTTTGTCACTCATAATATGAACACTATCACCACTCTCTGCAATCGGGCCTATATGCTTGATAGTGGAAAGATATATGTTGAAGGTGCTCCCAAGGAGGTGTCTCTTGCGTACTACCGCCTGCAGCGGGAGCGGGAGCATGCACGGCAAGGGAAGACGTCTGTCAGAATGGTGGAGCCGCCGAAAGACAAGGGGCAGCTTGAGCCGCAGCAGTCTTCCGTCAGGGCAGATGCGGCGCCCGGTGAAGAACGGTTTGGGCTCGGTACGGCCAGGATCGTTGATTTCAGAATATACAACCATGATGACAGGGAGACTAATGCTCTGGAGACGGGGATGAAATTTAGTGTCCGGGCGGAGATAGAATTCTACGGAAATGTGCAGAATCCTGCGGTGGGTGTAATGTTCAAGAACCCTCAAGGGCAGGCACTGTTAGGGATTCACAGTTATTGTGACAATCGGGTTTGTTTCGGAGCCAAAAAGTCGGGTGATCGGTTGGTGCTGACATTTGAGTCCGTCATGCTTCTCAACCCTGGAACATATCTAATGAACATAGGTCTGGCTGACCACGAGACAGACCATGAGTACAAAAATATAGATTCCAGACACAATGTGGCTAGCATAAGCGTGTACGGAAAAGAGTTTTCATACGGACTAATTAATAACCCAGGAATCGCTCTTGAAGAAAAGAATGATGACAGTCAGGCGGTAGCTGAATGATAAAACAACAATACGATCAAAATAAAAAACTGTACGAATTTATCATAAACAGTAATATCCCTTACATCAGTAAGTCCATACTCAACAAGATATATGATCAGGACTTCTTTGTACAAGGCGGGAAGCTAAAAAAGGAATCCGCTGCCAAGGTCGCGCAAATTATAGACGAGCATATCGACTTTAGCTCATTGTTCGACATCGGCTGTGGCATGGGAATCTATCTGGAGGAATTTCATCGGCTGGGGAAAGATGTGCTTGGTTGCGATTTCAGTGCTGACGGCCTGCGGTTGGCTCCCAAGGAATTTACTGTTTTTCAGGCGGATGCTACGAAACCCGTACTCCTCAACCGGAAGTACGATGTAGTGGCCTGCTTTGAAGTGGCAGAGCACATACCCACCAGACATTCACGGCAACTTGTGTCCAACTGCATCAATAATGGGAGAGCGGTGCTATTCACTTCCGCACCCGTGGGGCAAGGAGGTATAGGGCACATCAACGAACAACCCTATGAATTCTGGATCGATATTTTCAAGGACAAAGGTTTCAGTTACCAGGAGAAGCTTTCTCATACAATTCGAGAACAAATGAAGAGTGAAAATGTCGTGTGGTGGATAGCAAACAACCTCATGTTTTTTACAGGTGATGGGAGTACTCACTCGTAGTTGCATATGGCCGCTATATCTGAGCATCCAATAATTGTCGCCGGCTCCGGTCGAAGCGGTACAACATGGCTTGGTAACGTCATCGCTGGAGATGATCACCGTATCATCTTCGAGCCCTTTGACTATCGGAGAACCCCTGAATTTAGCGGGCTGACTCTGAGGCCCTACTTCCGGCCGAATGAAAAATATCCACAGTGGGGAAGTACCATTGAAAAGATTCTGAGGGGTGAGGTCAGCAGCGATTGGGTCGACCAAGACCTGCCACGCCTCAATACATCTGCACCTCTACGCGGGCTTGTTATCAAGGAGATACGAGCCAACGGCATGCTTGGGTGGTTGCAGAACAACTATTCGTGCAAGATAGTGTTTTTGCTGCGTCATCCCTGTGCGGTTGTAGCCTCACGTATGAGTCTTGGATGGGATGCGGGAATTGATGAGGTTGTGACCCAGGGGGAGTTCATTGAAGATTATCTTACGGAGTATGCCGAAGTGATCGCCGGTGCGGATACCCCTGCCAAGCGCCATGCAGTAATGTGGTGCATCGAAAATCTGGTGCCATTGCGACAATTGCCGGGCACGGGCTGTTGCACCCTTTATTACGAGGACCTGGCGGCTAAAACCCAGTCCGAAGTAGTGCGAGTATTGGATTTTCTGGAGCTGCCTCTGACGGAAAGCAGAAAGGCGGCAATGCAGGAACTCTCGCGCACCAGCAGGAATGGTGTAATACGTAGTGCAGGGTCTCTGTTGGGTGGTTGGAGAGAACAACTTTCAGCGGAAGACCTGTCTGGCGTCGGAGAGATTGTGAAAGCCTTTGGTATAGATGTCTATGCAACAGATTCACTATTGCCCGTGAGAAAACCCCTGTGATGCCTCTCGTATCAGTAGTCATGAGCGTCTACAACGGCGAGCGCTATCTTCGAGAAGCGGTTGACAGCATCCTCAGGCAGACGTTCACAGACTTTGAGTTCATCATCATCAACGACGGCTCTACCGACGGGACGCGGGAAATCCTTGAATCGTACCAAGATGAGCGAATAGTCCTGATCCATCAGGAAAATATGGGCCTCACCAAGTCCCTCAATAAAGGGATTGCCCTCGCGCGTGGTAAGTACATTGCCCGGCAGGATGCAGATGATTTTTCCCTGCCCGAACGTTTTGCCACCCAGGTTTCTTTCCTTGACCGGGAGTGCGATATTTCGATGGTCGGGTCAGCAGTTCAGGTTGTCGATAAGTCAGGGGAAGTACTGACCACCTTCAAGAACCCGACCGGATCATCGGAAATCAAAGAGATCCTCAAGAAATACAACTGCTTCTGGCATGGTTCAGTGATGTTTCGGCGGGAATGTCTCACCAGTGTTGGGTGCTATAACGAGCGCTTCGGTACTGCTCAGGACTACGACCTATGGCTTCGTTATTCTGAAAAGCTGAACTTGGCTAATCTTCCCGAACCATTTTACGCTTACCGGGTTTCTCCTGAGGCGATAACTTTCAAAAAGATAGTCTCTCAGCACCGCTTGGCGAATCTTGCTCGCCGCTTAGCCCGGATCAGGAGTGTTGGTGGTGATGAGATTGCCGAGTTAGAGATATATGAGAAGGAGTCGCTCAAACCGCTTTCGAAAACTGAAAAGTTTGAAATCATAGGGAATTATAAGCCATGGTGTCGGTTGCTCATCAAGAGTGGCCTTCTCCTCGATGCCAAAGAAATGATGTCCGAAGTTTTTCGCTATCACCCAAGCCGAATCTTCAGGTTTGCCTTCAGTTGTGCGAAAAATATCAATTCACCGCAACTTCTTACCCGGTTCATTGAGCATGCATAAGATAAAAGTTCTCTACCTATCCCATTCCTCAACCTTGAACGGTGGCGAGATCAGTCTCTTGACCCTGCTCAAGAACCTTGACCGGGACCGGGTCGAGCCCCTCGTTGTCTTGCCCGGGGAGGGGCCCCTTTGCAGCGAGATCGAAGCTCTCGGTATTCGAATGATCGACAGTTCCCTCGATCGCTGGATACGATACTCGTGGGATCACCTGCCGGCTGATGGTTTGACGACCCAGAGGGTCGCTCGGCTGGTCGAAATCATTCAGAGCGAACAGATCGACATCGTTCACAGCAACTCGTCGGTCATCCATGAGGGAGGGCTGGGGGCAAAGCTGGCAGGGGTTCGCCATGTCTGGCATATCCATGAAACGCTCACCGATCATCCCGAACTTGTACCTCTCCTTGACCTTCCATTGATTCTTCACGGCATCGACTACCTCTCCGACGCCGTCGTGACGGTAGCCAATACGGTTCAACAGCAGTTCAGGGATGTCGGGGTTACTGAAAAGCTGAGGACGGTCTATAACGGAATAGATTCTGCTCTTTTCGATAAGCTTGAAGGTTCATCAATCCGGGATGAATTGCGAATTTCCCGGGATAAGATACTCGTCGTTTCAGTGGGTGCCGTCACCGAAAGGAAGGGGTATCCTCATCTTCTCAAGGCCGCCGAAATTATCTGCGGACAGCGCAGTGACGTTCATTTCCTCTGGGTTGGGCCACTACTGGGTAAGGAGCGGCCTGCCTTTGAAGAAGCAATCAGCAATTGTGGTCTTCAGGATGTCTTCACCCATCTCGACTTTCGGCGAGATATTCCTCAGATACTGAAGTTCAGCGATTTGTACGTCCTACCTTCCTTAAATGAAGCCTTCCCCTTGGTCATCCTCGAAGCCATGGCCGCCGGTAAACCGGTGGTGGCCACTTGCTGTGGTGGAACAAGCGAAAGCGTCGAGGACGGGAATACGGGGTATCTCGTGCCGGTGGCGAACTCTGAGGCGCTGGCGGAAAAAATCCTTGTCCTTGCCTCGAATCAGGGGCTGCGTGAAGCCATGGGGCAGAGGGGCCGAGAGGTTTTTGAAAGAAAGTTTTCTGCCGAAACCTATGCCCGAAGGATGGAGGAGCTTTATGAACACCTCCTTTCATCGCCAATGACAACAGATTTGTCCGGTTCCGTTGAGAACATCCTCTTTCAAGGCGCTATCCAGACCTATGAAACGCTGACGACTCGTATTGAAGAACTGAGGATAGCCAGTGAAAGCTTGCAGGCTGCGCAACGTTCCTGTGGACATTTGCAGGCCAAGGTAGAGGAAGCCCAGGACCGGCTTGCCGACCGTGACCGGCGATTAGCTGATCTGGTAGATCAGGTCGCCGAGCGTGAGCGGGCTATACAGGAACGCGACCACCTTCTTGCTGAATCCAGAGGTACAGCCCAAACGTTAAAGCAGGACCTCACCGCTACACAGGGTGAGCTTGCGCAAGCCAATATTAGAGTTAAAGCACTGGAAGAGCGCCTAAGACAAACCGAGTCAATCCTTGCGGCCGAGCGGAAAGGTTTTGATGAGGAGAAGACAAAAAACGCCAATGAGCGCAAGGCCGAATGTCTGCGCCATGAAGAGAAGCTTAGTGAGATAGAAAAGCAAATAAATGAAATTTTAAATTCAAAGAGCTGGAAAGTCACCGCTCCGCTCCGCAAGGCTGGCAGTTTTTTGACCAGAAAATGAAAAAATTCGTACGCTTTTTGATACCCAACACCTAGAGAGAACGAAATTTATGTACAAAGCGCGACTCATCGCCCATTACCTTCCCCAGTTTCATCCGATCCCTGAAAATGATCTATGGTGGGGCAAGGGTTTCACCGAATGGACCAATACCGCCAAGGCCAAGCCGCTCTTCCCCGGCCATAAACTCCCGAATATCCCGGCTGATCTTGGCTACTATGACCTGCGTGTCGCCGAGTCTCGAGAGGAGCAGGCCGGGCTTGCCAGGGCCTACGGTATTGAAGGTTTTTGTTACTGGCACTACTGGTTCGGCGGTGGCAAGAGGCTGCTGGAGCGACCTTTTAACGAGGTACTTAAATCCGGGAAACCTGATTTTCCTTTCTGTCTCGCCTGGGCCAACCACACCTGGTCCGGCATCTGGCACGGTTGCCCCAACAAGATTCTTATCGAACAGACCTACCCCGGCGTCAATGATTTCAAGGCGCATTTCTACTGCATGCTCGATGCTTTTCTTGACCCCCGATATATGAAAGTTGACGGTAGAAACATTTTTTGTATCTATCGCCCGACCGATTTTGAACATGCCGAGCTGTTTATGGAGACCTGGCGGGAATTGGCTCGGAGAGAAGGCGCCCCGGACTTTCATTTCGTAGCGATCACCGATTATCCCTGGCGGATGCCGGAGGGCGGCTATGATGCCTATACGACCAATCCGCCGGTCGGTCAGCTCCCCTACCAGGGCATCAAGTCCATGAATGAAGAGATCGAAAGAGAAATAATGGCGTCCGGTTTTGGTGGGGCGCAGGAAAAACCAAAGTTGCCGCAAATTTATACGTATGAGACTTTTGTCAAGAACGCCTTTCCTGAGGTCACCCGACGGAAGGAGTTTTTCCCGTGCGTCCTCCCCAACTGGGACAATACGCCCCGTTCAGGGACAAACGGTTTCGTTTTGCAAGAATCAACGCCTGAACGCTATCGTCAACACCTTGAAGAAGCAGTCGGACTGGTGCAGGACCGTACGCCGGATCAGCGGGTGATCTTCGTCAAGTCATGGAATGAGTGGGCTGAAGGTAATTATCTGGAGCCGGATTTGAAGTGGGGCCATGCGTATCTCGAAGAGACTCTGAAGGCCATAACAGTCTAGAACCGATGAAAATTCAAAAGAGGTCTTTGGGGGAAGTTTTCAGGCGACCTTAGGGTAGCCTACTGCTTAGCTGGGTAAATCATCTAGGAGGAGTTTATGGTCGCGTCCGAAATCCTTGAACAGACAGAGCGTTCAATCGAAGAAAATCCCAACATTCCTCTATGTAAATTATTTTCATCTTGGGATATTAAAGATTACGCATCGCTTTATTTCAGTGATTTGACAGTATATCCATCTCTACAACGGCGGCTTCCTAAAATGCCGCCTGCGGATATTCAGAGGCACTGGAACTGGTTCTCTGATAAAGAACTAATGGAGCGTAGCGTTCTGTTCTCCAAGAACATAAAGGAAACATATGAATCAATTACGGGAAGATCCCTTGCCGACGCCTCGGTTCTCGACTACGGTGCTGGATGGGGTCGATTGACAAGAATGATGTTGCAGTTCGTACCAGGGTCTCGTGTACATGCTTGTGACGCTGACCCCAAATCAATTAATTTGTACAATTCCCTTGGTTTTGAAAACATTTGTCAAAAAGTGTCGCCAGTGCCTGTTGAATTACCCTTCGCACAAAGATCTTACGATCTTGTTTGGTTATGGTCTATCTTGACGCATTTGCCCGACAAGGCGACTGACGCAGTGATGAACTCTTTGCATCCGATTATGACTCCCCACGGTATGTTGCTCATTACTATCAGACCTGCGAAATTTTGGACTGAAAATCCTTTAGTTGACAATAAATCCGTGGCACAAAAAATGGTAGAAGAACATGAGGTGACCGGGTTTGCTCATAATGCACAGAGCCCTTATTGGGGGGACACCTCTATGTCAGTTGATTATATCAAACAAAAATGGCCACAATGGGCTGTGTCTAAGGTAGAAGATGATGGCCTACATCAAATCAAGGTTTATTTGTCTCCTAATTAAGGGTCGCGTTCCGCATAATGCCCCTTCAGAACTGGGGTTTTTGCGTAGACATTTTTAAGCAGTCTGAAGTGGCTACGCTATCCCGGACACACTAAATTGAGGCAATATGCCCAAAAATGGAGATGTGTCCAATGAGTTCAAGTTATTCATCCCAATTCAAACAAGATGCTGTCAAATTGGCAGTTGAGTCCGACCTTCCTGTCGCCCAGACGGCAAGGAATTTGGGTGTTAATCCAAACAGTCTGTACACTTGGATAGCGAAGTATCATCAGCCAGAGTCTCCGAGCAATAAAGGCGCTGGTGAAAAGCACCCGCATGAGGAGTTGAAACGCCTCCGCCGGGAAAATGCTCAGCTTAAGGAAGAGCGTGACATCTTAAAAAAGGCGGCGGCGTACTTTGCAAAGAACAGTCGATAAAGTACGCCTGGATGAAACAGCAGACTGATTTCAGCACCCAAGCCATGTGTCGAGTCCTTCAGGTTTCCCGAAGTGGCTACTATGAGTTCTTAAGGCGGCCTCCCAGTTGCCACCGGATTGAGGATGATGAACTGAAGCCCCAAATCAAAGCCGCCTTTGAAAAAGGTCGGAAAAACTATGGGACCCGTCGTGTAAAGCGCGAACTAAAAAAACAAGAAATCGCCGTCAGTCGCCGCCGTATTGGCCGATTGATGCGGGAAGAAGACCTTCAGGTCCAAACCAAGCGGAAATTCAAAGTGACAACGGATTCGAACCACGACAAGCCGATCGCACCGAACCTTCTTGAACATGAATTTACCGTCGGTACTCCAGATACCACTTACGTTGGCGACATCACTTACATTTCGACGCGTGAAGGATGGCTATTCTTGGCAATTGTCATCGATCTGTTTTCTCGGGCCGTGGTCGGCTGGTCCATGGATTCACGAATGAAAGCCGACTTGGTCAATGATGCCATGCTGATGGCCATCTGGAAGCGAAAACCAGCTAAAGGTCTTATCTTCCACAGTGATCGGGGCAGTCAATATGCCTCTGACAGTTATCGAAAAATCCTCGAAATCCATGGGGTGACGGCCAGCATGAGCAGAAAAGGTGATTGCTGGGACAATGCCGTCGCCGAGAGCTTTTTCCACACCTTGAAAACAGAACTGGTTCACCATTGTGATTTTCAGACTCGGGAGGAAGCCAGGGCTGCAATATTCGAGTACATCGAAGTTTTTTACAATCGTGAGCGGCTGCATTCTGCTAACGGCTATGAGGCTCCGCTGGCCTTTGAAGTCATGCAGAAAGCTGCTTAATCTTGTGTCCGGAAAAGTGTTGACACTCCAGTCGTAATTTTCTGTATTAACGGGTTAGGTTGCATAAAGTCGTTTCCATTGTCTGTAGTATGTTCTTCTCAGCCACAGCGATGGATTCTTTTTCGGCAACCTGCTTTGAATCATTCAGATTTTATTTATTTATTGAGGATTTCTTATGGCATCAGATATGAAATTCGTTATCATAGCGAATCCGCGTACAGGCACAAACCATTTCATTGACTTGCTCAACTCCCACCCTAATATCTCTTGTCACCGAGAGGTTTTTCATCGCCACTCGGTTTACTTGCTCGAAGGGACGAGAGACGACCTGTTTGAGAAGCGAAATCACGACCCGGTAGCCTTTTTACACGAACTTTACAATTCGAGCCCGACCCAAGCGTGCGGGTTTAAAATTTTTATGGGCCATGATGACGTTGTTTTGAATACCGTGTTGCAGGATCCTGAAATCAAAAAAATCATCTTGTACCGCCCCAACTTTTTAGCGGTCTATTCCTCCGATATGATCGCAGAAGCAGAACAACGCTATCTTATCTTCGATCAGACGCAAGACAGGATTGATTCTGGAATTCGGGACAAGGCACGCACTTCTGCGAAGGCCGTCTTTGATCGTACCCAATTTGAAATGCGGTGGCGCGATTACCATTCCCACTACCAGAAGGTCGTCAAAGTCCTCAACGAGACAAACCAAGTCTATCTCTTCATGACCTACGATGATTACATAAACGAGGGTCTGTTTAGGCGAGTCTTTCCTTTCCTCGGACTGGCTCAACCAGAGCAGGTTCAAACTCGAATGAAGAAGATGAATAGCAGCGATATTCTGTCTCGCTTCGCCAATCCAGATGAGGTGCGAGATTACCTCACAGAAACAGGAATACTCCACTGGGCTCACGAGGGGTTCATGATCTGGCCTCAGGTGTAAGAGGATTTGGCACCTGTCATCAACCAAGCAAATCCACAGAAGTGTCTATACCCGCAGGGCCTGGCGTATCAAATCGGTAAAAAGTCGGAATAAAACGAGTGATTGGAAGAGGAACAATACATTGAATAAAAAGAATGGCAAAAGACTGATGGGAATGAGTGCTGCGCACAATTCCGACGGAGGGCAATGTCAAGCTAGACCCAGTTCCCGAGTGGAAGAACGTAAACAGACCCTTCTCTTCGTCGATTATGCCGTACCGATGTACGACAGGTTCGCCGGCTCGCGGACGAATTACATGTACCTCGTCCTTTTAGTGAAAATGGGGATGAAAGTGAAGTTCCTTCCGGCGGATTTCAAGCATGTCGAACCTTATTCTGCCGAACTGAACAATCTTGGAATTGAGGTTCTGGCAGGTGAATGGTTCAGCAACAACTGGGAAGAGTGGTTCAAGGAAAAGGGTCAAGAGATCGATTACATCTTCCTGAACAAGCCCAACCCCTCCATAAAATTTCTGGATGCTATCCATCGTTATACCAGGGCTGCCATTCTCTATCAGTGTCATGACCTACATTTCCTAAGACTGCAAAGGCAAGGCCAGCTAAACGGGGACCACAGCCTTCTGGATGAAGCCAGGTTTTATGAGGAAAAGGAAGACTATATTTTCGGCGTTAGTGATGCTCTTTTGACCTTCAGCACGGTGGAAGAAAAGATTATCAGAAACAAGTTTCCACAGAAGCAGGTCTTCACCGTTCCCTTGTTCTTTTACGATGATGTGCCTGAACCCAAGTACAATTTCAGCAGTCGCCGTGATCTGCTTTATGTCGGCGGTTTTGATCATGCCCCCAATCGGGATGCGGTCGCATGGTTTTGCCGTGAGGTCTTTCCCCTCGTCCTTCGCCAGTCACCTGAAATAGTCCTTAATGTTGTTGGTGCCAATCCACCCAAGGAAATATCATCCCTGCAATCCGACAACGTAAAGATCCTTGGCAAGGTTAGCGATGAGGAGCTGCAGGGGTTGTATGATCAGGTCAGGCTGTCGGTTATTCCTCTCAGGTTTGGCGCCGGAGTCAAGGGGAAGACCATCGAGACCATGTACCATGGAGTTCCTCTTATTTCGACAAGTATAGGTCTTGAGGGGATTGAGGGGATCGAACAAATCGCCTCACCCAAGGACGAATCCGAGACTTTCGCCACGGAAATCCTCGCACTTTATCAGGATGAAGTTCTTTGGCGGGACCGGAGCCTACAGGGTGCTAAATTTGTAGCCGAACACTTTACTTCGCTGAAAACTGCCGAATTGATGAGTGATATTTTTACATCCTCAAAAGACGTGGTTGCCGCACGGATGGTTGCCGCGCCAGCGGTGAACCCGGAGGAGGATCTGCTTCGACTTATCGCTCTGTACCTGCCGCAGTATCACCCGATTCTGGAAAACGATAAATGGTGGGGGAAGGGATTTACCGAGTGGCGGAATGTCTGTAAGGCCGCACCGCTCTTCCCCGGACACTATCAACCGCATATCCCTGCCGATCTCGGCTTCTATGATCTGCGTCTGGAAGAGGCCCGCATTGCCCAGGCTGAACTGGCCAGGGAATATGGAATCCACGGTTTTTGTTATTACCACTACTGGTTTAACGGGCGGCGTCTTCTTGAGCGCCCGGCCGAAGAGATGCTGGCGTCGGGCAAACCGGATTTCCCCTTTTGCCTCTGCTGGGCAAACGAGAATTGGACCCGTCGCTGGGACGGTGAAGACCAGCTCGTTCTCATGGAACAAAAGTACAGCGAAGAGGATGACCGGGAGCACATCCGCGACCTGTTCAGATTTTTCAGGGATGAACGCTACGTAAGGATCAACGGCAAGCCGGTCTTCTTTGTCTATCGCACGGAAAATATTCCCGATCCGGCCAGAACGGCCAGTGTCTGGCGTGAAGAAGCTCGACAGGCAGGCATCGGTGAACTCTATCTGGTGCGCGTGGAAAGTATTGGGCGAACAGACCCACACGCGATCGGGTTCGATGCGGCATTGGAATTTGCCCCGGACTGGAACAACCTGGGGCACCAGGTAAATTCTCTCGCCCCTTCATATTCTGATTTGCAGGATGTTGTCGAATTGCCACGAGACGTCTGTGAGAAAAATTATATCCGTGGCTATGATGTCATGATGAAACGGATGCTGGAAAAGGAAAAGCCAGACTATCCATGGTTCCGATGTGTGACACCGGCCTGGGACAATTCGGCAAGGCGCAGTGAAGGCGCTGTCGTCCTTGTCAACTCCACCCCCTCCCTGTACCGGCACTGGCTGGAGAGCGTTATCAAGTCCACCAACTCAGTTCGGAAGGGGGACGAGCGAATCGTCTTCATTAATGCCTGGAACGAATGGGCGGAAGGCAACCACCTTGAGCCATGCCTTAAATGGGGAAGGACCTATCTCGAGGTGACTAAGGCTGCGATTGAAAACAGCAACCCTGCGGCCAGCAGTGCTTATCTCAAAGGGACTGAGGCAGTTGATAAGGAAAACATCTCTATGAGCGAAAGCTCCTTCGCAAGCCTCCTTATTAACATCATGAAGGAAACGAAATGCCCTCTTTCAATCATCATGAGCATCGAGGACATATGCGAGTGCGATGAAAGGACGTATTTAAGTGGATGGGCGTTCATTAACGACAATATTTGCGCTGCCGGCTCCGAAATTCTGATTTTGCTCCAAGAACCAAACGGCAGAGTTCAACTCATAGAACCGTCGAAGCGGAAGCGCCCGGACGTCACAGCACATTTCTCGAACAGGTGTGATTACGACGATTGCGGCTTTGAAATTGTTGTGAAGCGAATTGACCCGAATTCTCGAATTACCCTTTTCATTAAACGGGACGGCAAGATGGCCTGGGCCGACTATAAGTCTCCTTCCGCACCTGCCCCTGCACCTTCCGCCCCGGTCGCGGCCCAACAAAAGTCCGCTGCTGCGCCAGTTTTAAAACAGGAAACAATAGTGGTACCGAAATTTGAGCCGGTTGCAGGCAAGGGTTTGCTCCTTATGCACGAACGGCGGATTGCCCATCTCGAGCTACGGGCACAGGAGCGCGAGCGGGACGTTGCCGAGCTTGAGAATATTGTCAAAGACCGCGAGAGAAGCATCGATGCCCTGCTAAATTCAGCAAGTTGGAAAGTAACCGCCCCCTTGCGCTGGTGTCACACCAAGTTCATACGGCGGGACGAATCCTCATAATGAGCATCTAATTGCTTTTTTCTCTCTTGTTTTATCCTGTATCTGAAAATGTTTAGTGACGGTGAAGACGAAATAGATGAATGATGTTTAGTGCTAGTTATTTTTATATTTGTTCAGACTGATCATGACCGGGGGCGCACATGTATTCACTGTTCCGTGGTACTTTGGGCAAGAAACAAGAATCAGAGGCCATGCTGAAAGATGGCCAGGTTACTAACCTCCTGGAACCCGTGTATCATGGGAATCCTATCGACGCGAAGGGTTCACTGGTTGTCACTGATTTTGGACGCGATTTGTGCAACTACATATATGAGAGCTCCAAAATGTTTACAACAGTTATAAGAATCAATGATAAACAATTAGGAATAGGCGGAAAATTTATCGAGCTATTCGTTAGTTAAAAATAAATGGATAATATCAGTATCGAAAAAATAAGAAATACCAGTGAATTCGAAGCGATCTTCGATGCAGCTTATCTGGATAGAGTTGCTGTCGAAAAAATGATGGCATTGTCGAACCGCAAGCAGCGCACTTGGCATCTGCCCGGGTATTGTGAGGTGTGTGGGAAAGCTGTCCGGTTTTTGATCGACTGGGTGAATTCCTTTGAGACACCAGAAGGGAAAATGCCATCCTACCGCGAGAGGATCATCTGTGAAGACTGTGGTTTAAACAATCGACAGCGGTTCATGGCTGCCTTCCTGCGTAAAGCCATGAACAAACTCGATGGCAACGACCATCGGGTCTATCTCTATGAGCAGGTGACCCAATTTTTTAAATTAATGCAGGCAGCAAAAACCAAGGCTGAGATATTCGGCAGTGAATATCTCGGACATGACAAGAAACCAGGCGAATTAATTAAGAACATCCGCCATGAAGACGCATTGAGTCTCAGCATGGCAAGCGACAGTATCGATATCATCGTGTCCAATGATGTTTACGAGCACGTTCCCGACATCTCAACAGCACTTGCTGAAGCATGCCGGGTGCTGAAAAAAGGCGGACGCCTCCTGTTTTCTGTTCCTTTCCACGCCTCTCAGGATACCACCACTCAACGTGCCCGACTTGATCAGGGTGTGGTGACGCATCTGCTGCCCGAGCGCTATCATGGCAATCCAGTCTCTTTCAAGGGCTCACTGGTTTTTTACGATTTTGGCTGGGACTTGCTTGATTTTTGCAGGGCTGCGGGTTTCAGCGATGTGTATATGCTGTGCTATTACAGCATGATGTATGGCTATATAGGCGAAGGAATGCAGTATATGTTCGTTGCTGAAAAGTAGCGATTATGAATACGGAGCATCATGTTATGTTCAAGCTCTTCATCAGATGCGTCCGCGCTCCTTTTTCCCTTATCCGTAACATCAACCGCGATTCTGTCCGCTTGGCCCTTGGGCATCTGAAAAACGGCGACTTCACTGCTTTGGCGGAAGGCATCCGCATCTTTATCCGGCGGTCAGCGCCGAGTACCGAGTACAAACCGGTCATTATCCACGGCACCATCGATCCCGACTCTTCAGTCGCTCTCCCCATTTCCGAAAAGCCCCTCGTCTCCATCATCATCCCTGTCCACAACCAGTGGGAATTCACCCACTCCTGTCTTGCCGCCATCGCACGGCACAGCGGCGAGATCACCTACGAAGTCATCATCGCCGACGATGTCTCCACGGACCGGACGCAGAGAATCTCAGAGTTGGTCCCCAACGCCCGGGTGGTGCGCAACGAAAGGAACCTGGGTTTCCTGCGCAACTGCAACCGGGCCGCCCGGGCGGCACGGGGCGAATATCTCCTCTTTCTGAACAACGACACCAACGTGCAGCCCGACTGGCTTGCTCCTCTGGTGAATCTGATGGAGGGGGACGCGACCATCGGCATCGCCGGCTCTAAGCTGGTGGATCCGGACGGCATGCTCCAGGAGGCGGGTGGAATCATCTGGACGGACGGCTCGGGGTGGAATTTCGGCCGCTTTGATGATCCGGAGAAGCCGGAGTACAACTACCTGAAGGATGTCGATTACATCTCCGGGGCCGCCATCATGGTACGGCGCGAACTGTGGGAGAAGACGGGCGGTTTTGACGAACGGTACGTTCCCGCTTACTACGAGGATACGGACCTGGCCTTCGAGGCCCGCCGGCTGGGGTATCGGGTTGTGTATCAGCCACTCTCGGTTGTGGTGCACTTTGAGGGGAAATCCCACGGCACCAGCACCAGCAGCGGCATCAAAAGTTATCAGGTGACGAATCAGCAGCGGTTCGTTGAAAAATGGCAAGAGGTGCTGAAGAAAGAGCACTACCCCAATGGACAGAAGGTGTTCCGTGCCCGGGACCGGAGCCGGGACAGAAAGGCGATTCTGGTCATCGACCACTATGTGCCGACGCGGGACCGTGATGCCGGCTCCTTTTTCCTTTACAGCCTGCTGAAGGCCCTCTCCAGTTTGGGATATCGGGTGACCTTCTGGCCGGCGAACCTGTACCGCCACGAGCCCTACGCGACGGAGCTTCAGCAGCTCGGCATCGAGGTGATCTACGGACAGCGGAGCTTCGATGGTTACATGCAGGCCAACGGGGCAAATTTTGACGCCGCCATCCTGACCCGGAACCACATCGCCATCAACTTTATCGACACGGTGCGCCGGCATGTCCCCAAGGTCATCTACCATGATCCTGATCTGGAATTTTTGCGGGAGCAGCGGCGCTTCGAGTTGGAGGGTGGCTCGGCGCGGGAACTGGAAAAGATTAAGGAGCGGGAGTTCTACCTCTTCCGCACTTGCGATATCGTTGGCATTCACAGTCCGGTGGAGAAGGAGATCATCGAAAAGGAATTGCCGGGTGTGCGGGTGGAGGTGATCCCCCTGCCCATCTCCGGGACGCCGCCGACGGAGACTCCTTTTTCTGCCCGTAGCGGGCTCTTTTTCGTCGGCGGGAGCCACCCTCCCAATGCCGATGCCCTTGCTTACTTTATCCGCGATATTATGCCGCTGTTGCGGCAACGGATGCCGGACATCACCTTTACGGTGGCGGGTGAGGTGAACCGAGGGGCACTGGCTGGTCTGGATATGACGGGTGTTGCTGTTACGGGCTATGTCCCCGATCTGCGGCCGTTGTATGCCCAGGCGCGGGTCTTTGTGGCGCCGCTGCGCTACGGCGCCGGGATCAAGGGGAAGATCCTGGAGGCCATGAACTATGGTCTGCCGGTCGTCACCACCGCTGTGGGTGCCGAGGGGATAGGCCTAAGCCCTGGGGAGAATGTCATCATCGGTGATACCGCCGAAACCTTTACCCAGGCAGTTCTCGATCTGTATGGCGACGAGACAGCCTGGACGCGGGTCTGCACGGGCGGCCAGCGGCATGTGGCGGAACACTTTTCCCAGGGTGCGTTGCGTGATAGGGTGGGCGCGGTCCTTGACAAGCTTCTGAAAATATAAAGATTTGAGGACAATTCATGAATTGCCCCTACAATCATCATAACTGCCATCGGGATTCGGAATAAGGCCGCCAATTCATGAAAATTCTTTTGGTTTCACTCTTTCTCCCCCGGCAACAGGCCAATCACGCGGGGGGCCGTTATGTCTTTGAAATCCTGCGGCAGCTGGCCAAACATCATCAGGTCACCCTGGCGACCCGTTATGAGGCAGGCGAGGAAGGGGAGTTGGAGGCGCTGCGCCCGTGGTGTCGGGAGATTCATGCACAGTCTTATCCGGCCTTTGCGCAGCGGGGTGTGGTTGAAAAAGCACAGTTGATCGGCAGCTATCTGACCTTTAGCCGTTTTGCCGACACGTTGATCCGGGACGGCGATTTCGACCTGATCCAGGTGGAGTGGGTGGAGACGGCGTTTCTGATCGGTCGGCACAGCACCCCGATGCTCCTTGATGCCCACGATGTCATGACCAAGCCGGCGGCCCGGCGTTGGCGAGAGGCGCGCGGCCTGGGTCGCGTTATGGCTGGAGTCAAGTACCTGTTGACCCGGAGCGTTGAGCGGTGGATCGTCGGCCGCTTCGACGCGGTGCTGACCGTTTCGGACTTCGACCGTGGCTACCTCGAAGCGATGGCGGTCAAGACGAGAGTGCGGACCGTGCCGATTCCGGCCGGACTCGACCTGACGGAGCGCGCTTTTTTGCCGGTACCGGGGACGATTCTTTTTCTCGCGTCGTACCGCCACCATCGCACCAATATCGATTCGGCCCTGTGGCTGGCGCAGGAGGTTCTCCCCCGGGTCAGGGAGCAGGTGCCGGAGGCTCGGCTGATTCTGGCCGGTTATGGTCCGCCCGCCGAGCTGTTGCAACTGGCGGAAGCGGATCCCTGCATCACCGTCCCCGGTTTTGTCGAGGATCTGGATCGCTGCTACAAGGAGGCGGCCCTCTTTGCCGCGCCGATCCTCACCGGCGGTGGCATGATCGTCAAGATTCTCGATGCCTTGGCCGCCGGCCGCCCGGTGGTGACGACTCCCTTCGGCAATGAAGGGGTCGGGGCGGAATCCGGCCGGGATCTTTTGGTGGTCGATACGGCCAAAGATTTTGCCGATGCTTTGGTGCATCTGCTGCGCAGCCCTGAACTGGCTGAGCGTTTGGGTGCAGAGGGCAAAGCCTTTGTCGCGCGTCGTTATTCTCCGGCGGTGTTGCTGGCACAGCTGGAGAGTGTGTATGCGGAGGTTGTGAGCTGAAGGCCGGGAAGCGGTGAACGGTGAACGGGAATTCAGGGAGTAAACTTTGAATCGAAAAACCATTGCATTCGGGAGTTGTGAATTGATTTTCCTGATCCCTGTTCCCGGACCCCGGCCTTAAACTCTTTGCGTCTTGAGTGCGCGCCGCGAACGGGCGGTGAAAAAATTATTACTTGAATGAAAGGTATGTTTTTATGTCGAAAGTTGCACTGATCACTGGCATCACCGGCCAGGACGGCGCCTATTTGGCGGAATTCCTCCTCAGAAAGGGGTATATCGTCCACGGCGTCAAACGCCGCGCCTCCCTCTTCAATACCGATCGCATCGACCATCTTTACCAGGATCCGCACATTGAAAATCGTAACTTTATCCTCCACTACGGCGATCTCACCGACTCCACCAACCTGATCCGCATCATCCAGCAGGTGCAGCCGGACGAGATTTACAACCTCGCGGCGATGTCGCATGTGGCGGTCTCTTTCGAAACCCCGGAGTACACCGCCAATGCCGACGGCATCGGCACGCTGCGTATTCTGGAGGCGATCCGTATCCTCGGGCTGGAGAGTAAGACCCGCTTTTATCAGGCTTCGACCTCGGAGCTCTACGGCCTGGTGCAGGAGACTCCGCAGAAGGAGACGACCCCTTTTTATCCCCGTTCGCCTTATGCGGTGGCCAAGCTCTACGGCTACTGGATCACCGTCAACTACCGCGAAGCCTACGGCCTCTACGCCTGCAACGGCATCCTCTTCAACCACGAATCGCCGGTGCGCGGCGAGACCTTCGTTACCCGCAAGATCACCCGCGCCATTGCCCGGATTGCTCTCGGCCTGCAGGACTGCGTCTATCTCGGCAACATGAACGCGCTGCGCGACTGGGGCCATGCCCGCGATTATGTCGAGATGCAGTGGCTGATGCTGCAGCAGGAGAAGGCGGAGGATTATGTCATCGCCACCGGCGTGCAGTATTCGGTGCGCGATTTTGTCGATGCGGCGGCGGCGGAATTAGGGGTCAAGCTGCGCTGGCAGGGGGAAGGGCTCGATGAGGTCGGCATTGTCGATGACCTGTCCGGATTCGAAATCCAAAATACAAAATTGAAAATCGGTGACGTTATTTCCCGGGTCGATCCCCGGTACTTCCGTCCCACTGAGGTCGAAACCCTGCTCGGTGATCCGACCAAGGCCCGGGAGAAACTGGGCTGGACGCCGACCACCACCTTTGCCGAGCTGGTGCGGGAGATGATCCTCTCCGATCTCGAAGGGGCAAAGCGTGATGAGCTGTGCCGTTCGCACGGTTTTAATACCTTCGATTATCACGAATAGTCTTCAGGGCTTTTTACCACAGAGAACACCGAGGACACCGAGAAGAACAGAGTGATGATTTTCCGGATCAAGATTTTATGCTGCAAACGCTTTTCTCCGTGAACTCTGTGTCCTCTGTGGTGAATAAGGTTCGGCATTTCCTTCAATTAAAGGCACTCCCATGGAAAAGAACGCGAAAATTTTTGTTGCCGGGTCACAGGGGCTGGTCGGCTCTGCGCTGGTGCGGCGGCTGCGGCACGAAGGATTCAGCAATCTGCTTTTGCCGGAGATCGACCAACTCGATCTGACCGATCAGGTCGCGGTTCGCCACTTCTTCCTCGCCGAGCGCCCTGACTATGTCATCCTGGCGGCGGCCAAGGTCGGCGGTATTCATGCGAACAATACCTATCCGGCGGACTTCATCTATCTCAACCTGATGATCCAGAACAACGTCATCCATCAGGCCTTTGAGGTCAAGGTGAAGCGCCTCCTTTTCCTCGGATCCTCCTGCATCTATCCGCAGCTGGCACCGCAGCCGCTGAAGGAAGAGTACCTGCTGACCGGGCCCCTGGAGCCGACCAACGAACCCTACGCCCTGGCCAAGATCGCCGGTCTGAAGATGTGCGAGTCGTACAACCGCCAGTACGGCACCCGCTTTGTAGCAGTGATGCCGACCAACCTTTACGGACCGGGAGACAACTTCCACCCGGAAAACTCCCACGTTATGCCGGCGCTGATCCGCCGCTTGCACGCTGCCACGCAGGCGCAGCTCCCCGAGGTGGTGGTCTGGGGGACGGGGACGCCGATGCGGGAATTCCTGTACGTCGACGACATGGCGGCCGGCAGCCTCTTTGTCCTCAACCTCCCTGATGAGGTTCTCGGGCCGGAGCTTTGTGCTTATCCGAAACCGAACTTTGTTAATCTCGGCACCGGCACCGATGTCACCATCCGCGAGCTGGCCGAGACGATCCAGGCGGTGGTCGGCTATCAGGGCAAGCTGGTCTTTGATGCTTCGAAACCGGATGGCACGCCGCGCAAACTCCTGGATGTTTCGCGATTGAAGAGCTTGGGATGGGAAGCCCAGACGGCGTTGCGGGACGGAGTGGAGCGGACCTATCAATGGTTTTTGGCGCATCAGCAGGATTTTCGCGGCTGATTTTTGTTGTCAAAGGCGGGCGACGAAGGCTTTGGCTCTCTGCGGGAAAGAAGGGAGGGTAGCTATGGCCAGAAATCTCGGGGCATTTGTCCACGAAATGGCACGAAGTTTTACAAAAAAAGGCTAAGGGACAAGAGCGTTAGCAGCTTTTGGTGTTAAACCCGGATCACAAGTTTTTTTGACTTTCTTCGTGGCTCCTTTCGTGTGCCTTCGTGGAAGAGATCAAAGGCATTTTGTCCACGAAATGACACGAATTTTCACGAAAAAGGCTAAGTCATAAGAGCATTAGCAGCTTTTGGTGTTAAACCCGGATCACAGGTTTTTTTGACTTTTTCGTGGCTCCTTTCGTGTGCCTTCGTGGATAAGATCAAGAGCATTTGTCCACGAAATGACACGAATTTTCACGAAAAGGCTAATGCATAAGAGCGTTAGCAACGTGGAAACGAAGTTCTTGACTTCAGAGGAGGGGGAAATGGATTTACTGCTGAAAAACGAGGTCTTTGCAATTATCGGTGCAGCAATGGAGGTTCACCACGAGTTGGGGCCGGGTTTTCTTGAGGCGGTTTATCAAGAGGCAATGGAAGTGGAGTTGGAGGAAAGAGGAATACCCTTCAGCGCCCAAAAAAACTTGCCGATCTGGTATAAAGAACGCCCCTTGAAAAAGGAGTATGTTGCTGATCTTCACTGCTACGGACAAATCATCGTCGAACTCAAGGCGCTCGATCGACTCGGGGGCAAGGAGCAGGCGCAATTACTCAACTATCTGCATGCATCCCGTTCAGCGGTGGGGCTCGTGATTAACTTCGGCAGTCACGGGCAGCTCGAATGGAAGCGTTTTGTGCTTTGATCCACGAAGGTTAAAACCTGGAGTCTTGGACTTCTTCGTGTGCCCCTTTCGTGTGCCTTCGTGGAAGAGATCAAGAGCATTTGTCCACGAAATGGCACGAAGTTTCACGAAAAAAGACTAAGGAATAAGAGCGTTAGCAGCTTCTTGTGTTAAACCCTGATCTCAGTTTTTTTGCCTTCTTAGTGGCCCCTTTCGTGTGCCTTCGTGGATAAGATCAAGAGCATTTGTCCACGAAATGGCACGAAGTTTCACGAAAAAATGCTAAGAAATAAGAGCGTTAGCAGCTTCTTGTGTTAAACCCTGATCTCAGTTTTTTTGCCTTCTTCGTGGCCCTTTTCGTGTGCCTTCGTGGATGAGATCAACGGCATTTGAAAGGTGGGCTGCGGTAGAACACCTACGATTTATTTAATTGAATGGAGGTTTTTATGATCGTCCCCTTGATCCTTTCCGGCGGCTCCGGCACCCGGCTCTGGCCCTTGTCGCGGGAGATGTACCCGAAGCAGCTGCTCCCTCTGGTGGGGAATCAGACTATGCTGCAGAACACCATCACCCGCCTTGCCGATGTTGCCGGGTTGGCGAGCCCGATCGTCGTCTGTAACGAAAATCACCGTTTTCTGGTCGCCGAACAACTGCGCCAGGTCGATAGCTGCCCTACGGCGATTATCCTTGAGCCGGCCGGCCGCAATACCGCTCCGGCGGTGGCGGTGGCGGCGTTGCGGGCCCTGGCGACCGGGGATGATCCGCTGCTGCTGGTGCTGCCGGCGGATCATGTGATCAAGGATGCAACGACCCTGTGCCGGACAGTTGAAGCGGCAATCCCCCACGCCCGGGCCGGCAAGCTGATCACCTTCGGCGTTGTCCCCACCGGCCCCGAGACCGGCTACGGCTACATCAAAGCCGGCGCCGCGCTATCAGATTCTCCGATCCCCGATTCCCGATCCCCGATTCCCGATCCCCGAATCCCGGCCTTTAGCGTCAGCCAGTTCGTCGAGAAACCCGACCTGGCCACGGCGCAGGGGTATGTTGCTTCGGGCGAATATTACTGGAACAGCGGCATGTTCCTGTTTCAGGCTTCCCGCTATCTGCAGGAGCTGGAGAAGTTCTCCCCGGCGATGGTGGCGGCCTGCCGGCTGGCCTGCGACGGGGCGAAGGCGGATCTCGACTTTGTCCGCCTGGACGCGGACGCCTTTGCCCGCTGCCCGAGCGACTCGATCGATTACGCGGTGATGGAGAAGACCGCTGCGGCGGTGATCATCCCTTTGAATGCCGGCTGGAGCGATGTCGGTTCGTGGTCGGCCTTGTGGGAGGTCGGCGAGCTGGATGCGCAGGGGAACCTCCTTTACGGCGATGTCCTGACCAAGGATGTCAAAAACTGTTATCTGCATGCCGAAAGCCGGATGGTGGCGGCGGTGGGGATCAGCGATCATGTGGTGGTGGAGACCGCGGATGCGGTGTTGGTCGTCCACAAGGACAAGGTGCAGGACGTCAAGGAGATTGTGCAGCAGTTGAAGTTGCAGAGCCGCAGTGAAGCGATCCTGCACCGGCGCGTTGCCCGTCCCTGGGGTTCGTATGAGTGCATCGACAGTGCGGAACGCTTCCAGGTCAAGCGGATCATCGTCAAGCCCGGCGCCACCTTGTCGCTGCAGATGCATCACCATCGCGCCGAGCACTGGATCGTTGTCTGCGGCACGGCGGCCATTACCCGCGGCGAGGAGACCTTTATCCTGTCGGAAAATCAGTCGACCTACATCCCCCTGGGCGTCAGCCATCGCCTCGAAAATCCCGGCAAGATCCCGCTGGAGCTGATTGAAGTGCAGTCAGGAAGTTATCTCGGAGAGGATGACATCGTCCGCTTCGAAGATGTTTACGGGCGGAGTTGATGGACCGTTTGCACCACAGAGGTCACGGAGGGCACAGAGAAAGGCTGAGAAGAGCTGTTTTGATGGTTAAACCAATGCGGAATGCTCTTCTCGGTGTCCTCGGTGTCCTCGGTGGAAAAAATGTTTTTAAAGGCGGTTTGCACCACAGAGGTCACGGAGGGCACAGAGAAAGGCTGAGAAGAGCTGTATTGATGGTTAAACCAATGCAGAATGCTCTTCTCGGTGTCCTCGGTGGTGAAATGTTTTTTGAGGTCACGGAGGCCATAGAGAAAGGCTTGGAGGCGGGGATGACGGAGATCGATCCGATTACTGATAAGATTATTTGTGCGGCGATCAGGGTGCATCGTGAGCTTGGTCCGGGGTTGTTGGAGTCAACTTATGAGGCCTGTTTAATTCATGAGTTGATCAATTTTGCTCTGGATTGTAAAAGACAGGTTGAGTTGCCGGTCATTTATCGCGGCGTGCATATTGATTGTGGTTATCGCCTTGATCTTCTCGTCGAAAACAAGGTGATCGTTGAACTGAAAGCGGTTGAGAAAATATTGCCGATCCATCGTGCACAGCTCCTTTCTTATTTGAAGTTATCCGGACAAAAGACCGGGTTACTAATCAATTTTAACGTTGAACTGCTGAAATCAGGTATTGTCAGAATTTCCAATTAACAAATGGCAACAACTGAATTTTTATATTCGCTCTCTTTTTAAACAAAAAGCACGGTTTTCTCGGTGTCCTCGGTGCCCTCGGTGGTGCGAAAAGGATTTATATGAATCTGAATTGTTTCAAAGCTTACGACATCCGCGGGCGCATTCCTGACGAATTGAACGAAGAGATCGCCTATCGTATCGGCCGGGCTTATGCTCAATTTCTCCTGCCGCAGCGGGTGGTGGTCGGCCGGGATATCCGCTTGAGCAGCGCTGAACTTTGTCGGGCGTTGACCGAGGGGCTGACCGACGGCGGGGTCGAGGTCTTTGATCTCGGACTGTGCGGGACGGAGGAGATCTACTTCGCAACCTTCAGCGCGGAGATGGACGGCGGGATTATGGTCACCGCCAGCCATAACCCCATGGACTACAACGGCATGAAGCTGGTGCGGGAGGGATCGAAGCCGATCAGCGGTGATAACGGTCTCAATGAAATCCGCGATCTGGTCGCGGCGAAGGCTTTCCCGCCGGTGGTCGTCAAGGGGAGCGTACACCCCCTCAATGTCCAGGAAAAATATATCCAGCACCTCCTCGGTTACATCGATCCGCAGGAGTTGCGCCCTCTGAAGGTGGTGGTCAATGCCGGCAACGGCTGCGCCGGGCCGATTATCGACGAGCTGGCGCCGCACCTCCCCTTCGACTTTATCCGCGTTCACCATCAGCCGGACGGCACCTTTCCGCACGGCATTCCTAATCCCCTTTTGCCGGAAAACCGCACGGCCACAGCGGAAGCGGTGCGCGCCCACGGGGCGGATGTCGGCATTGCCTGGGACGGCGACTTTGACCGCTGCTTCTTCTTTGATGCGCAGGGGGAGTTCATCGAGGGTTATTATATTGTCGGCCTCCTGGCCACGGCCCTCCTTGTCCACCATCCTCGCGCCAGGATCATCCATGATCCGCGTTTGACCTGGAACACCATCGAGATGGTCACGGCGGCGGGGGGGATTCCGGTGCAGAGCAAGACCGGCCATGCCTTCATCAAGGAACGGATGCGGGCGGAGGATGCGGTCTACGGCGGGGAGATGAGTGCGCACCATTACTTCCGCGACTTTGCTTATTGCGACAGCGGCATGATCCCCTGGCTGCTCGTCCTTGAAATCATCAGCCGCAGCGGCCAGCCGTTGTCTGCGCTGGTGGCGGAGCGGATGCGCCTCTTCCCGGCAAGTGGCGAGATCAACCGCCGCCTCGCCGACCCGGCGGCGGCGATTGCCCGGGTGGAGGCTCGCTTTGCTCCGGCGGCGCTGGCCATCGACCGCACTGACGGGTTGAGCGTGGAGTTTGCCGATTGGCGTTTCAATCTGCGCTCTTCCAATACCGAGCCGGTGCTGCGGCTTAATGTCGAAAGCCGGGGGGATGCCGGGCTGATGGCGGCGAAGACGGCGGAGCTTTTGGAGCTGATTGGTGATGAGGCGTGAGGCGTGAGGCGTGAGGCGTGAGGCGTGAGGCGTGAAAGGCCGGAAGGCATTTGTCCACGAAATGGCACGAAGTTTCACGAAAAGAGGCTGAGAAATAAGAGTGTTAGCAGCTTTTGGTGTTAAATCCAGATCACAGTTTTTTTGATTTCTTCGTGGCTCCTTTCGTGTGGCTTCGTGGAAGAGATCAAAGGCATTTGAAAGGCGGGCTGAGGTAGAACATCGGGCCGCAGAGTTGGCTACCGGGAAGAATTGAACCTTGAGTTTTGTGGCAGTTACCGATCCCGGATCCCGATTCCCGGATTCTGCCTTTACCGATTTAACCTTAACGGACCTGACCTATGGCAAAAATACTGATTCTCATCCCTGCTTACAACGAGGCCGACAATGTCGGAACGGTTGTGACTGCGGTGCGTGCCGTTCATCCCGATTTCGACGTGCTGGTGGTCGATGACGGTTCTCTTGACCACACCGAATCGGCGGCGCGGGCGGCCGGGGCGGCGGTGGTGCGGCTGTCCCAGAACATGGGCTACGGCGTTGCCATCCAGGCCGGTTACAAGTATGCCCGGCTGCATGATTACGATTTTCTCGTCCAGCTTGACGGCGACGGCCAGCATGACCCGACCTTTATCGCCGCGCTGCTGGCGCCGCTGCTGGCGGAGGAGACCGACTTCGCCCTCGGTTCGCGCTTTCTGGCCGTGGAGAGCTACCGCCCGTCCTTTACCCGGCGGCTGGGGATCCTCCTTTTTCGCCACCTTGTTTCGGTCCTGATCGGCCGGCCGATCACCGATCCGACCTCGGGCTATGCCGCTTTCAACAAGAAGGTGATCCACTTCTTCTGCAGCGACATCTTCCCTTGTGATTATCCGGATGCCGACATGCTCCTCACCCTCAATCTCGCCGGCTTCCGTATTCGCGAGGTGCCGGTGCGGATGCTCGCCAACCTGCGCGGCTCGTCGATGCATCACGGTCTGCTCCCCCTTTACTATATCTTCAAGATGTTTCTGTCGATCCTTGTCACCCTGCTCCGGAGCCGTAAATTTTACGCCAGGAGGAACTCATGCCTCTGAAACAGCAACTCTTCGCCCTGTTCGTCTGTGTCGGTGTCTTTCTCTTTACCCTCGATATGGTGCGCCGTAAAAAGCTGCGGGAGGAATATTCGGTGCTGTGGCTGCTGACCAGCGTCGGCATGTTCATCCTCGTCTTCAAGTATCAGTGGCTGGTGCTGCTGACCGATCTGATCGGCGCGGTCCTGCCGACCACCACCCTCTTTATCGGCTCGCTGATCTTTCTCACCCTGATTGCGGTGCAGTTCTCCATCAAGATCTCCCGCTTGACCGAGCAGATGAAGAATCTCACCCAGGAAAACGCCATCCTCGCCCATGAGGTGCAGAAACTGCGTGAGGGGGAGGGGCCGGGAAGCGGGAAGCGGGAAGCGGGAAGCGGCAAATGAAACCACTGATTATCACCATGGGGGATCCGACCGGGATCGGCCCGGAGATCATTGTCAAGGCCTGTCTGGCCGGGGAGTTCGATGCTTATCCGCTCCTGGTTGCCGGTGATGTCGGGGTGTTGCTGCGCGCGGCACGGATCTTCGGCATCGACGGGACGATCGCAACGGGGGCAACGACTGATGAAGTCCTGCTCCGTCTCGGGCCGCGTTCGCTGCGGGTGCAGAACCTGTCGACTCTGGATGCGGCGGGGCTGTCCTGCGGCGCTCCGGATCGGGCTTGCGGGGCGGCGATGCTGGCTTACATCGAATGGGCCTGCGCGGCCTGTCTGGCCGGCGATGCCGCGGGGATGGTGACCGCGCCGATCAGCAAGGCGGCGATCCGGACGGCCGGCTCGCCCTTTCCCGGTCATACCGAACTTCTGGCGGCGCGCTGCCAGGTGAGCAAAGAGGTGATGATGCTGGCCGGCGACCGTCTCAAGGTGGCGCTGGTGACGACGCACCATTCCCTTGCGGCGGTACCGGGGCTTCTCTCGGTCGAGGAGATCCTGGCCACCATCCGCATCACTGCTGCGGCGTTGCGCCGTTACTTCGGCCTGACCTCCCCGCGCTTGGCGGTCCTGGCCCTGAATCCCCATGCCGGGGAAGGGGGGCAGTTTGGCGACGAAGAGCGCACCCTGATTGCGCCGGCGATTGCCGCCGCCCGGGCGGAAGGGATCAACGCCAGCGGGCCGCACAGTGCCGATACTCTTTTTCACTTTGCCGTGCAGGGGCACTACGACGTGGTGATCTGCATGTACCACGATCAGGGATTGATCCCGTTGAAGCTCCTCCACTTCGATGACGGCGTCAATGTCACCCTCGGCCTGCCGATCGTCCGCACCAGCGTCGATCACGGGACCGCCTACGATCTGGCCGGCAGCGGCTGTGCCAGTGCCGGCAGTCTGGTGGCGGCGCTGCGCCTGGCGGCAGAGATGGCGGGGAAGCAGCAGGGGTGAGCGTTTTCTCCTTCCTGAATCAAAATCTTCTGCGGCTGCGCCAGGCCGAAGGCCGCGCCCTTTTGACGCTGGCGGCGCCGATCTTTACCGCCCTCTTTGCCCAGCAGTCCCTCGCCTTTGTCGATACGGTCATGGCCGGCCGGGTCAGTGCTGTCGATCTGGCCGGGGTGGCGGTCGGCGGCAGTCTGTGGATCCCCCTCCTCCTCTTTTTGTATGGTGTCCTCCTCGCGGTCACACCGCTGGTGGCGCAACTCTACGGCGCCGGGCGGACCGCCGAGTGCGGCCCTCTGGCGCGCCGGGCGCTGTGGGTGGCGCTGCCGCTGGTCCTCCTCTCCTTTCTGCTGCTGCGTCAGGCGCAGGGGCTCTTTGCGGTGATGGGGGTGGAGCCGGCGATTGCGGGCATTGCTGTCGATTACCTCAAGGCGATGACCTGGGGGCTGCCGGCCCTGGGGATCTTCTTTGTGCTGCGCAATTTGAGCGAAGGGCTGGGGCTGGCCCGTCCGAGCATGCTCATCGGTCTGGCGAGTCTGCCGGTCAATATCCTCGCCAATTATATCTTTATCTATGGCAAGTTCGGCTCTCCGGCCCTGGGCGGGGTCGGCTGCGGCTGGGGGACGACCGTCACCTTGTGGTTCATGTGCGGTTGCATGTTCCTCACCATCCGCCGCGTCGGCGCTTATACTCCCACCCATTTCTTCGATCTGAAACAACAACGCGGCACTGAAGGGGCGACCCAGATCCTCCGGCTCGGTCTGCCGATCGGTGCCTCCCTCCTGGTCGAATCGAGCATCTTTGCCCTGATTGCCCTCTTTCTGGCGCCCCTCGGGGCGGTGGCGGTGGCGGCGCATCAGATCACCCTCAACTATTCCTCCCTGATCTTCATGATCCCCTTGAGTCTCTCCAGCGCCATGACCATCCGTGTCGGCCATGCGGTCGGCCGCCGCCGCTTCGATCGGGCGCGGCTGGTCAGCCAGACCGGTCTGACCCTGACCTCCCTGATTGCCTTGATTACCGCCGCCGCTACCCTCATCTTTGCCCGGCAGATCGCCGGTCTTTATACCCATGATCCGCAATTGATCGTCACCGTCGTCGGGCTGTTGACCCTCAACGCGCTTTATCAATTGCCGGATGCGCTGCAGGTCGGCGCCGCCGCTTCCTTGCGCGGTTACAAAGATACCCGGGTCCCTCTGCTGCTGGTGATCGTTGCTTACTGGGTGATCTCTCTGCCCCTCGGCTACACCCTGGCACTGACTTACTTCTGGGGGGCGCCGATGGGGGCCCGCGGCTTCTGGATCAGTCTGATCATCGGCCTGAGCGTTGCCGCTCTCCTCCTCCTCAGCCGTTTACGGCGGGTGGAGAAGCGCCGCCGCTGATTCCTTTTTTCTGCTTCGGTGGATTTCCCCCCTTGCATCGGCCGCGGCTCTGGTGTATAAAGATAGCAATGAGCCCCTTCCCCCCCTCCAGGGGCTCCAGCGCTCTGGCCACCCCCCTCCGGCCAGGGCGCTGTTTTTTTGCCCTGCAGCACTGTGCATCGCCACACTCGGCTCCTGACTATTTTCGATGCAAATAATACGAACCTCCACCTACCTTGTCTTTCTCCCCTGCGCTATTCTCACACCATAGCAAAGCAAGTCTCCTCCTCCAAGGCTGGCGCAGATAGTTTCTTCAGAGCATCCTGACTCTTCCTCAGGAAAACCCTTTGCCGGTTGAGGTCCTCCTCCTCGACCGGCCTTTTTTTGTCTTCCCCCGGCCGCTCCGGCCTTTCTCCCCCCCCCCCCCCTTTTTCTTGACACCTTTGCGCGATTATCCTATTCTGCCGGCCGCTGTGTAACGACTTTATTTTGCGAGGAAATCATCGATGATCCGAAGCATGACCGGGTTTGGCAAAGGGATAGCAACGATCGACGGCGCCACTCTGACCGTGGAGATCAAGACGGTCAATCATCGTTTTTGCGATATCAGTATCAAATCCCCCCGCCTCTTTTCCGCCTGTGAAGCGGAGTTGCGGCGCAGTCTCAGCGAGCGTCTCAAGCGCGGCAAGGTCGATCTCCTCGTCCTCCTCGAATACAATTCCGGGGGCGCGGCCCTGCCGGTCCTCAACCTGCCCCTGGCGCAAGCTTATTTTCAGGCTTTTAGCGAATTGCGGACGACCTTTAATCTGCCCGGGGAGATCAGCCTCGAACTTCTCAGCGGCCAGCGCGATGTGATTCTGATGCGGGAGAATGCCCTGCCGGAAGAAGATTTGTGCCGTTGTCTCTTTGTTGCCCTGGAGCGGGCGATCGAAGCGGTCGAAACGATGCGCAGCCATGAAGGGGAGGCCACGCAGCGCGATATTGAAGGGCGCATCGCCACCCTCGATGCCCACCTTCATGCGATCTCGGCGCGGGCGGCGGTTGTCCCGAAAGAGTGGCAGGGGCGCTTGAACGAGCGTCTGGCCCGCCTCGGTCCGGATTTTGCCTACGATCCCCTGCGTGTTGCCCAGGAGATTGCCCTCTTTGCCGATCGCTGCGATATCAGTGAAGAACTTTCGCGGTTCCGCAGCCATCTTGAACAGGTGCGGCTGCTGTTGGCCGAACCGGAACCGGTGGGCCGCCAGCTCGATTTCCTCGTCCAGGAGCTGAACCGGGAAACGAATACCATGGGGTCGAAGTCGAACGATGCCGAGTTGACCCGGCATGTGGTGCAGATCAAGTCCGAACTCGAAAAGGTGCGAGAGCAGATTCAAAATGTCGAATAATTTCAATCAAATCAAACGTGACGGGGTGCTCTTTGTGATCTCGGCGCCGTCCGGGGCGGGAAAGACGTCGCTGTGCAAGGAAATCGTTGACATCATTCCGGGGCTGCGGCATTCTGTCTCTTTCACGACGCGGCGCATGCGCAAGGGCGAAGTGGAGGGCGTCGATTATCACTTTGTCGATGAAAAGACCTTCGCCGACATGGTTGCGGCCGATGCCTTTGCCGAGTGGGCGGAGGTGCACGGCAATCGTTACGGCACCGCCCTGGCGACGATCGACACCGCTCGGCAAAGTGGCTGTGATCTCCTCCTTGATATTGACTGTCAGGGGGCGGTGCAGTTGCAGACCAGTCAGGTGCAGGGGGTCAATATCTTTATCCTGCCACCGTCAATGACCGAACTGCAGCGGCGGCTGTGCGAGCGCCAGACCGACAGCGATGCGGTGATTGCGCAACGTCTTGTTAATGCCCGCGGAGAGATTGCCCAGGCGGGCTGGTACGATTACTGGGTCTTCAATGACGATTTCAATCTGGCACTGGAACAGCTCAAATCGATTATTATCGCCGAGACCTGCCGTGCAGCCCGTTATCACGGCGTTGTCGAGGAACTGCTCGGTTAACGAGACATCCCCCACGCATAACTTCAAGTATGCGTTTCATTATCAAGGAGTATCAAAGATGGCACGTATTACCGTTGAAGACTGCCTGCAGCAGATTCCCAACCGTTTCCTGCTGGTGACAGTGGCTGCAAAGCGGGCCAAGCAACTCTACAAAGGGTCGCAACCCCTCATTGAGAACAAGGCCGGCAACAAAACCATCGTCGTCGCCCTGCGGGAAATTGCCGCCGGCAAGGTCGATTACGAAATCCCGACGCGGCGCCGCTAAAGTTCCGTGACTTTTCACTGAACGGTTATGCTCAGGTTTATATTGCAGGCGGGTCATTTTTTGCCCCGCCTGATTTTCGTTTACAGGTAAGCCATGCCCATGTCTGCTCTCGACAACCTTCTTGCCAGTGTCCAGGCTTATCAGCCGACCGCTGATCTTTCGTTGATTCGCGACGCTTACACCCTGGTGGAAAGCGGCTCTTTCGGTGGTGTCCGTCCGACGGCGGCGCAGAATATTGAACACGCCGGCGCTGTTGCGCAGATCCTCGCCCGCTTGCGCATGGATGTGCCGACGATCGTCGCCGGCCTGTTGCACGAAGCGTTGGAGGGGAATGCGCCGACGACCCTGCCGGAGCTGCGGCAGCGTTTTGGCGATGAGATCGCCGAACTCGTCGACGGGTTGACGCGGATCAGCCGTTACAATGCCGTCAGCAGCGAAGAGCGCCAGGCCGAGAACTTCCGCAAGATGTTGATCGCCATGGCCCGGGACCTCCGGGTGATCCTCGTCAAGCTCGCCGATCGTCTCCATATCATGCGCAACCTGGCGAGCCAGCCGGAAGAAAGGCAGCGGCAGATAGCCCGCGAAACCCGGGATATCTATGCCCCTTTGGCCAACCGCCTCGGGATCAGCTGGCTCAAGTGCGATCTTGAAGATCTTGCTTTCCGTTTTCTCGAAGCGGAGACCTTCACTGCCCTGGCCGCACAGGTGGAGAAGCGGACGCAGGAACGGGCCGCTTATATCGAAGGTGTGCGCATCAATATCCTCGACAAGCTGCATGAGCACAAAATTGAAGGGGAGGTTTACGGCCGTTCCAAGCACCTTTGGTCGATTTATCGCAAAATGGAGCGGCAGGGGGTCGACCTTGACCAGATCTATGATCTCGTCGCCTTTCGGGTGATGGTCAAGTCGCTGCGCGACTGTTATGCCGTCCTCGGTATTATTCACGCCGCCTGGAAACCGCTCCCCGGCCGTTTCAAAGATTATATCGCCATGCCCAAGGCGAATATGTACCAATCGCTGCATACGACGCTGATCGGCCCGCAGGGGGAGCCGATGGAGGTGCAGATCCGCACGGAAGAGATGCACCGCATTGCCGAAGAAGGGATTGCCGCCCACTGGAAGTACAAGGAGAAGGGGGTTACGGTCGCGGACGATCGCGATGACAAAAGTTTTGCCTGGTTGCGGCAGATGCTGGAGTGTCAGTACGAACTCACTGATTCCAAGGAGTTCATGGATTCGGTGCGCTTCGAGCTCTTCCCCGGCGAAGTCTTTGTCTTCACCCCGCGCGGCGAAGTTTGTGAGCTGCCGCGGGGTTCGACGCCGATCGATTTTGCCTTCTCCATCCATAGCAATATCGGCATGCACTGTGTCGGCGCCAAGGTGAACGGCAAACTGGCCCCGTTAAAGACGGTCCTCAACAACGGCGATCTCGTCGAGATTATTACTTCACCGAACCAGACGCCGAGCAAGGATTGGCTCAAGCACGTCCATACCGCCAAGGCGCGCAACAAGATCCGCCAGTGGATCAAGAATGCCGAGCGGGACAAAAGCCTGGTCATCGGCCGCGATCTTCTCGAGAAAGAGTTGCGCAAGCAGGGGGCGGCGCTTAACCGCTACCTGAACTCGGAGGAGATGAACCATGCGGCTCTGGATCTCGGTTTTTCCACGGTCGAGGATCTCCTTGCCGGCGTCGGCTATGGCAAGGTGCCGATCGGTCAGGTGGTCGGTCGCCTCCTGCCGCCGGAGAAGAGCAAGGTCGAGAGTGAAGTCATTCCCCTGTCTCCCCGCCCGCCGGAGCGGAATAAATCCGGAAGCGCCATCACCATTCACGGCGTCGACGATATCATGGTCCGCTTCGCCAGGTGTTGTAACCCTCTCCCCGGCGATGAAGTGATCGGTTTTGTGACGCGGGGGCGCGGCGTGACCATTCATACGGTCGATTGTTCGCATGCCCTGCAGTCTGATCCGGAGCGGCGCATCGATGTGGAATGGGATCTGAAGAAGAAGTCGCTGCGTCCGGTCAAGGTGCGGGTGCATTGTTACGATCAACAGGGGATGTTGACCAATATTACCGGGGCGATTACCAACTGTGATGCCAATATCGTCAGCGCCAGCATTATGTCGACCCCCGACCATCGCGGCCTTAACAACTTTGAACTCGATGTGCAGGATCTTGCTCATCTCAACCGGGTGATCAATGCTTTGTTGAAGATCAAGGGCGTTTATAAAGTCGAACGCTTGCGCAGTTAATAATCAGGGAGGTCAGAGAGATGGCACTTCAGGTGGTGAGGAGTGAAGCGGCGCCGGCCGCAATCGGCCCTTATTCGCAGGGGATGCGGGCGGGGGATTTTATCTTTTTCTCCGGCCAGATTCCGCTTGATCCCGGTAGCGGTGAGGTGGTGAGCGGCGGCATTACGGCGCAGATCGAACAGGTGATGGCCAATTGTGCGGCGATGCTGGCCGCGGGCGGGGTCGGTTTCGAGCGGGTGGTCAAGACGACGATCTTTCTCGTCGATATGGCGGACTTTGCCGTGGTGAACGCGGTCTACGGCCGCTTCTTCCCGACCAATCCGCCGGCCCGGTCGACGGTACAGGTGGCGGCCCTGCCCCGGGGCGTGGCGGTCGAAGTGGAGATGGTGGTTTATTGCGGCGCTTGAGATATAAGAAAAGGGCGAATGAAAACGGGGGGATGGACATCTTGTCCATCCCCCCGTTTAACTGGCGGATATTCCTGCGGCGCGATGCCGATCAGACCACTTTGGTGACGGACCCGGAACGGATGCAACGGGTACAGACTTTCATGGTGCGAACAGTCCCGTTATTCAGCGCTTTAACGTGCTGAAGATTCGGATACCAGGTCTTCTTGGTTTTGTTATTCGCGTGACTGACATTATTGCCGGTGGAAGGCTTTTTTCCGCAAACTGCACAAATTCTCGACATGATCCTTCGACCTCCTAAAGAGTAGACGCAGATTGATATCACCCTTTTTGGGGAAAGGCAACAGGTTTTTTTCTTTTTCGTCATTGCCTGGAGGGGGATGCTCCTTTATAATCCACCCCCGCCCGGCCTCCTTGACCTTGATTCCTCAAGAAGGGATGTTATGAATGAGCGGAAGGAAGAGTGCCATGTTTGAACCTTTACCTTTGGCTGAAAATGAAACCATCCTTTGGCAGGGGCGCCCGGCGCCGCGTGCTTATACCTTTCGCAACTGGCGCCATGCCGTCTTTGGTCTGGTGTTGATGCTCCCCTGCCTTTTCTGGCAAATCGTCGGGATTGAGCTTGCCGCCACCGGCGCCCCCGCGTGGGTGGCATGGCTGCCACTGCCCTTCAATCTCGCTTGCCTCTATCTCGCCTTCGGTCAATTATTCATTGCCCGGCTGGAATGGGAGCAGATCCTGTATATTGTGAGCGACCGCACCATTTACCAGCGCCGTGGATTTTTTCGTTCCCGGCTCCGTTCTCTGCCGCTGGCGGCGGTGACCAACGTCCGGCAAAAAAGACTCGGGCCGAATCTGGCAACGGTCCGTATCGAAGGCAGGGACGGGGAATCGCTCCTCTTTGCGGCGCTGGAACATCCCGAGCTCCTGCTGCGCCTTTTTCCTGGCGCTGCCAACGGGGATAACACTTTAAAATATTGACATTTTCACTGTCCCGCAAGATCATAACTGCACTCTATTTTTAGGATGGATCATGGCAAAGAGTTTTTATCTGGAAACATTCGGCTGTCAGATGAATGTCGTCGATTCGGAGCGGATCGTCGCCACCCTGCATGACCTGGGCTATCAGCAGGTCGACAGTCCGGAGGGCAGCGATCTCATCCTCCTCAATACCTGTTCGGTGCGCGACAAGGCCGAACGCAAGGTCTATGGTCATCTCAATCGCTTTAAAGCCCTGAAACAGGCGAATCCCCGGCTGATCATCGCGGTCGGCGGCTGTGTCGCCCAGCAGGAAGGGGAGAAGATTCTTAAAAAACTCCCCTTTGTCGATCTCGTCTTCGGGACCCATAATGTCCACCGGCTCGCCGAATTGGTCGGTGAAGTTCAAGCAAATCGCGGAGCCCAGCTGGCCACGGAATTTCTTGATCGTGAAACCCGCCTGCGCCTCTTCCCCCGCCGCGCCGCCGGCAGCGGCATTGCCCGCTTTGTCACGGTGATGCAGGGGTGTGACAACTTCTGTACCTACTGCGTCGTCCCCCTGGTGCGCGGCCGCGAGATCAGCCGTCCCTGCGCTGAAGTCCTTGATGAAGTCCGCGCTCTGGTCGGGCAGGGGGTCAGGGAGATCACGCTGATCGGCCAGAACGTCAACTCCTATAATCGTCACGATCCGGCTGCCCCCGACTTTGCCGGGCTGTTGCAGCAGGTGCATGCGATCGACGGGATTGAGCGGATTCGCTTTATCACTTCCCACCCCCGCGACCTCTCCGATGGCCTCATCGACGCCTTTGCTTCCCTGGACAAGCTCTGCCCCCAGCTCCACCTCCCGGTGCAGAGCGGTTCTGACCGGATTCTGACGGCGATGAACCGCGGCTACAGCGTCGCCGGCTACCGGCGCCAGGTCGAACGCTTGCGGGCGGTGCGGCCGGATATCCGCCTGAGTTCCGATGTTATTGTCGGCTTCCCTGGTGAAACGCAGGAAGACGCCGATGCTTCTTTGGCGTTGGTGCGGGAGATTTCTTATGCTGATATCTACCTCTTCCTTTACTCGCCGCGCCCCGGCACGGCCGCAGCGGCTTTGCTCGATGACACCCCGCCGGCGGTGAAACAGGCCCGTTTTGAGGCGATTCTGGCGGCCCAGAAAGAGAACAGCCAAAAGATCTGGGGCGCGGATGTCGGGCAGATCCTGCCGGTTCTGGTCGAAGGACCGAGTCGCCGTAATGGCGAGGAGTCCCTCTTTGGCCGCTCCCCCTGGAATCGTATCGTTAATTTTCGCGGTGATCCGCAGTTGATCGGGACGATCGTGCCGGTGCGGATCGTCCGGAATAACACCAATACCCAATTCGGGACGATCCTTTAGTGGTAGTTGCATGACCTTGAACTCGACACAACAAAATATTCACAAGGGCCGCCTGCTGGTGATCGATGCGGATCAGCAGATGCGTCTTGCCGTCGAGTCGATCTTTGTCCTGCAAGGGTATGAAGTTGTCGGCAGTGACTCCTGGCCGGAAGCACGTCAGTTGTTGCAGTCGGAGAACTTCGATCTGATCTTGAGCGATCTGCAAGCCGGACAAGGGCGGGGGGAGGAGACGGCTAAAACCCTGCTGGCTCTCGGCGGAGCGAGCGAGGTGCTGGTCGGTGTCTTCCCGGCGCAAATTCAGGAAGGGCGCGCCGCCCTGTGCCACGGCGCGACCGCCTATCTTTTGCAGCCTTACGATAGCGACGAACTGGAGATCCTGGTCGACCGCAGCCTTTATCGTCACGCTGAAGCGGAAAGTCATCTCCGCCTGAATCGGGAGAACAGCGAGTTACAACGGAGCCGGGATGTTCTCCTGTCCTGTCTGCCCTTGTTGCAGGTGGACGATCTCGACCGTCTTGGCGATCTGGTGCTCGATACCATGATGGAGCTTTGTGCGGCGGAGACCGGGATCCTCTGGTTGAGCGGCAACGGTGAGCTCCATCTTCATTGCGTGCGCGGCTTGTCGGCGGTCGGGGCGCTCGCCCCGGAGACGGCGGTTGCCGCGAACTTGTCCGTTGATCAGCACGCTCTCTTTGTGCCGTTAGCTGCCAACGGCAGGGTGATCGGCCTGGTGCGCCTCGAATCAGCGGTGGGCCGCGAGCTCTTTAACGCCGAGGCGCAGCAGCGCGCCGAGACCGCCGGCACCTTTGCGGCCGTGGCCCTCTCCGCGCTGCTGCGCCGCCAGGAAGTCGAACATAATCTGTTGCGGGCGCCGGGGAGTCAGGCCTACAATATGATCTTTTTCCGGGATCACCTCGAAAAAGAGCTTTACGCCGCCAAGCGTTATGACCGCAAACTGACCCTGCTGAAAGTCGTCATCGTCAACTATGCCGAGCTGACCGCGCGCTTTCATGACCGGCAGGTAAACGATGCCGGGGAGATGATGGTGGCAACGATTCTGACGGTGCTGCGCGATACTGATTTGATCTGCTCTCTCCTCCCCGGCCAGTTTTATATCCTTTTGCCGGAGACCGATTCCTGGGGAGCGCTCATGGCGCAACGGCGGATCCGGAAAGCCCTGCGCGGTCAACTTCTCATCTCCGATATGAAGAAGAATCTGCCGATCCGGGTGCAAATGCGCTCTGCCACTGCCCCCTTTGAGGCGACGACCCTGCCGGAACTGGATCAGCTTATTGAATCCCGCCTCGCCACGTTGCGCAGCAGCCTCCTTATCCGCTGTCAATTCGAGGAAGCCGGATTCTGGAAGATTGTCGACACCCTCCTTGCTCCGTCCGGGCCGCAGCTGCTGCGCAAGGCGGTAAAGGGGAGCGCAACTTTTCTTCCTTTAGCGGACGGAGAGTTTACCGCTCTCGGGCTGGCCGTTTGTCAGGAACTGCTCGGCGCGGTGCCGGTCCGCGGCGTCATCCTCTGGGGGGGGCCCGATCTCACCACCCCGCGCTCGCTCCTTTCTCCCTTCCTGGCCACCCCCGAAACACGCACCGCCCTTTACCTGCTCGGCGCGACCGGGCCGACAGCAGGGCTTGATCCCCCCGGCGGCATAACCATTCCGGTCGGGGATGGTTCCCTGAGCGATCATGCCTTTCTCCTTTGTCTCGGTGAAGACTACGCTTATGCCCTGCTCGCCCGGCGCAGCGGGGCTGGCTGGCATGCTTTCCACAGCAATGACGGTTATTTTGTCGAGAATATGTTCGCGAAAGTACAAGAGCAGTATCAATTTCAGGCGCAGATATGAACGAAACCGCAACGCCATCGACTATCCTTTTTGCCGGTGATGATCCCGCCTTCAGTGACCTTTTCCGGAGGTTCAAGGAGCAGGGTTTTGCTGCCGGGCATGCGACCGATGGCAACGTCGCTTTACAACAAGCCTTGGAGCTGAAGCCGGCGCTGGTGGTGATCGATGCCGGGCTGCGCGCCATTCCTGCCCCGCGTTTCGCCCAGATACTGCGGACAAATCGCCAGGGGAACGATCTGGCGATCGTCTTTGTCGGCGAAGACGGTGAAGAGATTGAAGGATTTGTGCGGCATCGGGACGCTTTCTTTGCCCGGCCCCTCAACCTCAGTCAGATCAGTGCTTATATCGAAAAACATTTTCAGCGACTGGCACAAGCGCAGCAGCTGCTAGAGCAGACGCAAGAGGTCAAGGGGAGTCTTGATCAGCTCGGGATTACCGATCTTCTGCAGCTGTTCACGCTGAACCGTAAAAGCGGTACGCTCTTTTTGACGCGCGGTAGCGAACAGGGAAGTGTCCATCTGCAGGACGGCCAGATCGTCTATGCCCGGCTTGGTCGTGTCGATGCGGAAAAAGCTTTGTATCGTCTCCTTCTTTGGAACTCCGGAACGTTCCGTTTCCGCCCCGGCGCCTTCACTGGTCCCGTCAGGATTTCTACTCCCACCGACCATCTGATCATGGAGGGGTTGCGCCTTGGCGATGAAACTGCTGCCCAGGCAGAACGTCTGCCGGCGCTGCAGTCGCTTCTGCAGTTAGCCATTCCCCGGGAGCGTCTCCCCCAGGGATTGCGTACCGCCACCCGGGAGATTCTGCTCAAGCTTGAAACCTACCCCCGCGTCAGTGATCTTCTTGACCACTGCGCTTACGGCGACTTGCAGGTCCTGCAGGTGTTGCGGGTCTTGCGGGAAAAAGGGGTGATCAGCGAAAGCCGTCATGAAAGCGGCACCGCTCCCCTCTTGACGACGGCAGAGATTCTGACGCTGCATCAAGCCCTTTATGGCCCGACCCGGATCGGTGAACCCCTCAGTGCGGTGGTGGTCATCCTTGCTCCGTCGCCCGAGGCATTGCGGGAGTTTCTGGCGGCCCTGCAGACACTCGCTGAGTTTGTGCCGGCCACTCTGGTGGCAGCTTCTCCCCGCCTCCCCGTCGAACTCGGTCGTCTGCAAATCGCGGGAAATTTCGCTTTACGCTTCACGGCCCTGGCGGCGCCAGCGGAATTCTCCCCGCTCTGGTCCCTTTATGGCCGCCAGCTTTTCGGCGTGATCGTCCTTGCCCCGGCCGGCACCTTCCCGGGGGCGGAAAAATACTTCGCGGCTCGCGGCACCGACCTGCTCTTCCTTGATGCGCCGGAACGACAGGCGTTGACGCACGGCAAGCGGGACGACTGGCGTGATCTTTTTCACCGTTTTCTTCTCCGTCACCAACCCGGCACCCCATTGGAGGACTCATGATCGATCTGCATACGCATACTCTCTTCAGCGACGGCGAGTTGATCCCCGCCGAATTGACCAGGCGCGCTGCCTTTGCCGGCTATCGCGCTCTCGCCATGACCGACCATGTCGATCTCTCCAATCTCGATTTCATTCTGCCGCGCCTGCTGAAAGTCGCGGCCGATCTCGGTCAGGCCTGGGGACTGACGGTCCTCGCCGGCGTCGAACTCACCCACATCCCGCCGGCACAGATCGCCGCTGCGGCTGCGGCGGCCCGGCAACTCGGGGCGCAGATCATCGTTTGCCACGGGGAGACGATCGTCGAACCGGTTGCCGCCGGTACCAACCTCGCCGCTTTGGCGGCCGATATCGACATTCTGTCCCATCCCGGCCTGCTCAGCGCCGAAGAGGCGGCTCTGGCCGCAGAGCGCGGTATCTTTCTGGAGATTACCACCCGCAAGGGGCACAGTCTCACCAACGGTCATGTCGTCAGGATGGCGCAAGCCGCCGGCGCCCGACTGGTGGTCAACAACGATGCCCACGCCCCCGGCGACCTCGTCTCTCTGGAGATGGCGCGTAAAATTGCCCTCGGCGCCGGCCTTGATGAGGCCGGTTTTGCCGCTTGCCGGCGTAACAGTGAAGAGCTGGTCAAGAAGGCGTTGGGGTAGATGAAGCTGGGCGAGGCACCGCCTCGCCCCTACAAAGACCCTCGAATCGTAGGGGCGACCCGGTGGGTCGCCCACGACAAAGGAACCAACCATGAACGAAGCCGATTACGCCTTTCTCAAAGAGCTGATCGAAGCGCCAAGCCCCTCCGGCTTTGAACAGCCGGTGCAGCGGATCCTTCGCCGCGAACTGGCGACCGTTGTCGACGAACTGCGCAGCGATGTGCTCGGGAATCTTATTGCCCGCATCGACGGACACGGTCTGGCGCCCCTCAAGGTCATGCTGGCGGCGCACTGTGACGAAATCGGTTTCATGATCCGCTATATCGATGAGCAGGGCTTCCTGTGGTTTGCACCGATCGGCGGGGTCGATCCCCATCTCTGTCCGGGGCAGCGGGTCATGATCCACAGCGAAGCCGGGCCGATCCTCGGCGTCATCGGCAAGAAGCCGATCCATCTCATCGAGGTCAAAGATCGCGACTCCGTCGTCAAGTTCCGCAACCAGTTCATCGATATCGGCTGCAGTTCGCGCGCCGAGGCCGAGGCGCTGGTCGCTATCGGCCAGGCGGTGACCTTTGCAGTGACACTGGAGCGTTTGCAGGGGGAGAAGGTCACCAGTCGCGCCTTTGATGACAAGATGGGGGTCTTCATCCTCGCCCAGGTTCTCAAGGCGGTGCGGGAGCAAGGCGTCCCGGCAGTGGAACTTTACGGCGTCTCGACGGTGCAGGAAGAGGTCGGTCTGCGCGGCGCCGCCACCAGCGCCTTTGAACTCCGTCCCGACGTGGCGATCATCCTTGAAGTCGGTTTTGCCAGCGATGTCCCCGACGGCGACAAGAAGGAACAGGGGGAGATCCGCCTCGGCGGCGGCCCCATCCTCTCCTGCGGTCCGAACATCAACCCCGCCCTGTTGGCCCGTCTCAAGGCAACGGCAACGCAGGAAGAGATCCCGGTGCAGATTCTCGCTGAGGCGAAGATTACCGGCACTGACGCCAATGTTGTCCAGCTTTCGCGCAGCGGCGTCGCCACCGCCCTGGTGCGGGTGCCGCTGCGCTACATGCACACCCCGGTCGAGGTCCTGTCGCTGGACGATCTCGACGCTGCCATCCGTCTGGTCGTCGCCCTGCTCGGGGAGCTGGGCGACCGGCAGGAACTGATTCCGCAATAATTGTGTTAAAAGGTTTTTTCTTGACCGTCGCCTGCGCCACGGTATAAGGTCACCGATTATTTCCTCCCGCCGCAACCTCCCAGCACAAGGAGATCCGCATGCTTGTTTCCGAGATTCGCGAAGGTTTAACCTTTGACGACGTCCTCCTCATTCCCGCCCACTCGATCATCCTCCCCAAGGATGCCGACCTCTCCACCTGGCTGACTCCGCAGATCAAATTGAATATACCCCTCCTCTCGGCGGCGATGGATACCGTCACCGAAGCCCGCACCGCCATTACCATGGCACGGGAAGGGGGGATGGGGATTATCCACAAGAATCTCAGCATCCTCGACCAGGCGCATGAGGTCGACAAGGTCAAGAAGAGTGAATCCGGGATGATCGTCGACCCGATTACCATGCGCCCGACCCAGAAGATTCGCGATGCTCTCGAAATGATGGCGAAATACCGGATTTCCGGGGTGCCGATCACCAATGCCAAAGGGAAGCTCCTCGGTATCCTTACCAACCGCGACCTGCGATTCGAAACCAACTTTGATCTGCCGATCTCCGAGCGCATGACCAAGCGCAATCTCGTCACTGTTCCGGTCGGGACAACTCTCGATGAAGCCCGTGAACATCTCAAGCACACCCGGGTCGAGAAGCTGCTGGTCGTTGATAAGGATCGTTATCTCAAAGGGTTGATTACCATCAAGGATATCGAGAAGGTTAAAAAATATCCTCATGCCTGCAAGGACTCCTTCGGCCGTCTCCGCGTCGGTGCCGCGGTCGGCCCGACCGCTGATATGGAAGAGCGGGCGGAAGCGCTGATTCGCGCCGGGGTTGATGTGCTGGTCATCGATACCGCGCACGGCCATTCACAGGGGGTCATCGAGGGGGTGCGCCGCCTCAAGGCCTGCTTCCCCGAGGTTTCGATTATTGCCGGCAATATCGCCACCGGTGACGCGGCTGAAGCGTTGATCAAGGCCGGGGCGGATGCGGTCAAGGTCGGAATCGGTCCTGGCTCGATCTGCACCACCCGGGTCGTGGCCGGGGTCGGCGTGCCGCAGATTACCGCCATCTCCGACGTCGCCCGTGCCACCCGCAAGGCGGGCGTGACGCTGATTGCCGATGGCGGCATCAAATATTCCGGTGAACTCCCCAAGGCGATTGCCGCCGGCGCCAATGTCATCATGATCGGCTCCCTCTTTGCCGGCACCGACGAATCGCCGGGCGAGACGATCCTCTTCCAGGGGCGCACCTACAAGTCCTATCGCGGCATGGGGAGCATGGGAGCGATGAAGCAGGGGAGCAAGGATCGTTACTTCCAGGAGGATGTCGAGAGTGACGTCAAGCTCGTCCCGGAAGGGATCGAAGGACGGGTCCCCTCGCGCGGCAGTCTCTCGACCAACATCCACCAGCTCCTCGGCGGCCTCCGCGCCGGCATGGGTTACACCGGCTGCGCCACCCTCAAGGAGTTGCAGGAGAAGGCGCAGTTTATGCGCATCACCAACGCCGGCCTGCGTGAGTCGCATGTCCACGATGTGACGATCACCCAGGAAGCGCCCAACTACCGGGTCGAAAAGCCCTCGTAGTAGATTCTTCCGTAGGGGCGCAGCGTGCTGCGCCCTTTTTCGTGACCCACACAACAAAATCGGGCGCAGCACGCTGCGCCCCTACGCATCTATAGGCCCTCCCCATGTCCGACATCCATAGCGAAAAGATCCTCATCCTCGATTTCGGTTCCCAGTACACCCAGCTCATTGCCCGGCGTGTGCGTGAAGCCCATGTCTTTTGCGAGCTTCATCCCTTCGATATGACGATGGCCGAGATCCGCGCATTTGCGCCGAGCGGGATCATTCTCTCCGGCGGGCCGAAGTCGGTTTACGAGGAGGGGGCTCCGGCCGTGGCTGAGGAACTCTTTGAACTCGGCGTGCCGGTCCTCGGGATCTGTTACGGCATGCAGCTCATGGCCCGCCACTTCGGCGGCCAGGTCGTCCCCGCCGGCAAGCGCGAATTCGGTCACGCCGAACTCCTGGCAGAGGGGATGCCGGATACGCTCTTCGACAACTTCTTTGTTGAAGGAAAGAGCCCGGTGTGGATGAGTCACGGCGATCATGTCGAGGTGGTCCCGGCCGGTTTCGAGATTGTCGCCGGCACCGCCAATGCCCCGGTCTGCGCTATTCAGAACCCGGCCCGCCGCCTCTACGGTGTGCAGTTCCATCCCGAGGTGAATCATACTCCGCGTGGTGAAGCCCTCCTCGATACCTTTGTCCGCAAGATCTGCGGCTGCAACGGCCTGTGGACACCGGGGCAGATCATCGAAGATGCTATCGAGCGGATTCGCGCCCAGGTCGGCAGCGATCACGTCATCCTCGGCCTGTCCGGCGGCGTCGATTCTTCCGTTGCCGCCGCCCTGATTCATCGCGCCATCGGTGCACAACTGACCTGCGTCTTTGTCGACAACGGTCTCCTCCGTCTCGGCGAAGGAGATCAGGTCATGGCGACCTTTGCCGAGAGCCTTGGCGTCAAGGTCATCCGCGTCGACGCCGAAGGCCTTTTCCTGGACGAGCTCGCCGGCGAGGCTGACCCGGAGAAGAAGCGCAAGATCATCGGCCGGCTTTTTGTCGAGATCTTCGAGGCCGAATCGAAGAAGATCGCCGATGCCAAGTGGCTGGCGCAGGGGACGATCTACCCCGATGTCATCGAATCGGCCGGCGCCAAGACCGGCAAGGCGCACAACATCAAGAGCCACCATAATGTCGGCGGCCTCCCTGAGCACATGACACTAAAGCTTCTCGAACCGCTGCGCGAACTCTTCAAGGATGAAGTCCGCGCCATCGGCGAAGAGCTCGGCCTGCCGCATCGTATGGTCTGGCGCCACCCCTTCCCCGGACCCGGCCTCGGGGTGCGCATTCTCGGCGCGGTCAACAAAGAATATGCCGATATCCTCCGCCATGCCGACGCCATCTATATCGAGGAACTTTATGCCTCCGGCCACTACGAAAAGATCAGTCAGGCCTTTGCCGTCTTTCTGCCGGTGAAGAGCGTCGGCGTCATGGGGGATGGCCGCACTTACGAATATGTCGTGGCGTTGCGGGCGGTCGAGACCAAGGACTTCATGACCGCCGGCTGGTATCCGATGCCCTATGAAGATCTGGCGCGGATCAGCTCGCGGATTATCAACGAAGTGCGCGGTATCAATCGCGTTGTCTACGATATCTCCAGCAAGCCGCCGGCCACCATCGAGTGGGAGTAGTGACGCGGCGCCACCATCATGTCGCTTGCGCGCTGATCGAAAAGGCCGGTCTCCTCCTTGCTGCCCAGCGTAGCGCCACGATGAGTCTGCCGCTCAAATGGGAGTTTCCCGGCGGCAAGATCGAAGCAGGGGAGTCGCCGGAAGAGTGTTTGCACCGGGAACTGCGGGAGGAGATGGAGGTTCTCGTCGAGATCGGGACGGCGCTTTCGACATCGACCCATCACTATCCGGATTTCAGCGTCACCCTTTATCCGTTTGTCTGTCAGTTGGCAACGACGGAGATTGTGCTGCGCGAACATGCAGCGATGCGCTGGTTGGCGCCGGGAGATGTTCTGGGGTTAGATTGGGCGGCGGCGGATATGCCGGTGCTCAGGGATTATCTGGCGCGGGGATAAAAGGGTTAGGCGACCGATCGGTCAGCCCTGGCAGGAGAAAAGTTTAGAGCGATTTTAGTTGCGGATTTCCGTGATTAAAATCGCTCTTTTTGGTTTAGGTATGGTCAGGGAGGACGATGCCACATTTCTCCAGATAACCCGCCAGATCCGCCGGAAGCGGCACTTCGCAATTGATCGGTTTACCGCTGCAGGGATCGAGAAAAGCGAGGCGGTGACAATGAAGGAAGAGGCGGGGGAGGTCGGAGGGGTAGGGGCCGCCGTAGCGTTTGTCGCCAAAGAGGGGGTGGCCGATCTCGGCAAGCTGGCGGCGAATCTGGTGCTGGCGGCCGCTGTGCAGGCGGATCTCCAGGAGCGTCGCCGTGCCGTTACTCGCCAGGGTGCGCACGTCGGTGCGGGCGTTCTTCAGCTTGCCCTTGGCCGGAACCAATCCTTGCAACGATTGCTCTCCGCTCATCTCTCCCTGAACCAGGGCAAGATAGGACTTTTCAACCTGGTCGTCCATGAAGAGTTTGCCGAGGGCGCTGCAGGCCGCCTTCCCTTTGCCGAAGAGGAGGGGACCGCTGGTTTCAAGATCGAGACGATGCACCGGGGCGATGGAGAAGCGGTCGCCGCGGTGCTTGAGGAGTTCCTGACAGCGGGCGGTGAGATTGTCAGCTTCATGCCCTTCACTGGCGTGGACCGCCAGCCCCGGCGGTTTGGCGACGATGAGGAGATCGCGGGTTTCGAAAAGGATCTGCAGGGTCGTCATCGCCAGCAGATCGCGCAGGCGCTTGCTCTCGGGGAGGAGGATGCGGGCGCCTATCGGCAGACGGGCTTCAGCGTTGAGGATCTGCTCTCCGCGGCAAACCTTCCCCTGGCGCAGGAGTTGCCGCAGATAACTCGCCGGAGCCAGGGGGATACGGCGCTGCAACAGCACCAGCAAGGGGAGATGTTCCTCCCCTTGCTGGACGGTGAGGGCAAGGGGTGGCGCCGTCGCTTCGTTCACTTCGGCATCCGGGCAAGGAGGTAGCGACCGATCCAGTTTTTACTGAACTGGAAGGCGGTCCGTCCGCAGCGTTTGGTCTTTTCGTGCGACCAGTTCATCGCCGCTTCTTCGAGTTCCTGGCTCCAGGGGATGGTGATCTTTCTCGCCCGACTTTCGCGCTCGATGCAGAGACGCACGGCATCAAGGTAGCGTTCCTGCGAAAAGATATGGAAAGGGATCCACAGGCCGAAGCGGTCGGAGAGAGACTGCTTCTCTTCCATGACTTCGCCCGGCTGATTTTCGTTATTGACGAAGCGATTGCCGAGGTTGTCACTTTCGAATTCGGGGATGAGGTAGCGGCGGTTCGAAGTGACGTAGATCAGCACATTCTCCGGGGCGGAGTAGACCGACCCGTCGAGGGCACTTTTCAGGAGTTTGTAGGTGAGTTCGCCCGCTTCAAAGGTGAGGTCGTCGCAAAGGAGGATGAAGCGATACGGCTCATTCTCGACGGCGTTGAAGATGTCGGAGATATAGATCAAATCCTCCTTCTCCACCTGAACGATGCGCAGGCCCTGCGCTGCATAAGCATTGAGGAGGGCCTTGACCAGGGACGATTTGCCGGTGCCGCGCGAGCCCCAGAGGAGGGCGTTGTTCGCCGGGAATCCGGCCAGAAACTGCCGGGTGTTGCTGTCCATGATCTCTTTCTGTTTGTCGACGCCAAGGAGTTCGTCCATGGTCGTGGTGTCGGTGACCTTGACCGGTTCGAGATAGCCGGAGAAGGAGTGGCGACGCCAGTTGGCGGCATGACAGGTCGACCAGTCAACTTTGTTGACGGCTTTGGGCAGGAGCATTTCTACCGAGCTGAGGACACGTTCGATCTGGGCGACAACTTCCGGTTTGAGGCTGAGCATGGGAATCTTCTCTCTTTAGCGGGAAATGGAGTGAGCGGGCAGTCCGGTGCAGAGTTGGATGAAGCATGGTTAACTCATTGAAAAATACGTATAATCAGGGTCTTGTGTATACGTCAGCCTCGGGGATGCTGTCAAACCAAAAATTGTCAAAAGTTGTTATTTGGGTGGACGCTTCCTTGCTGATTTTATCGCGGTCTTGTGTTATTGCTGTGCACCGCAATCTGTTATTTATGGTAAATTATCGCAACCGTAACGCCACCGTTCCTCAGGAGTTTTTGTGAAACCTGCTACTTCCCGTCCCCTGATCCATGTTCTCTCCGTGCTGGTGTTCCTCCTCGCTCTCCCGGCTTGCGATCGTCAAGAGAAAGTGCCGGAACCGGCACCGGTGCCGGCGATCACTGCCCCGCCGGTACCCGCGTCCCCCCCTGTTGTCATTCCTCCCCCTGCTCCTGTGGTTGTCCCGGCGCCGGCGCTGAAGACCAAGTATCGCGCCGGCGAAGATCCCGATTATGCCAAAAGTTGTGGCTGGCCGGTTGTTGATGCCGAACCGTTGCCGGGGGCGATCCTGCCGGAAAAACGGATTGTCGCTTATTATGGCAACCCCCTTTCGAAGCGGATGGGGGCGCTCGGTGAATTTGAGAAGGGTGACATGTTACGCCGTCTGAATAACGAAGTGCTGCGCTGGGAGGAAGCGGATCCGACCAAACCGGTGCAGCCGGCCCTGCATCTGATCGCGGTGGTGGCTCAGCCGGAGCCGGGGAAGGCCGGCAAGTACCGGATGGTCATGCCCGACGAGGTGGTGAATCGCGTCTACGGTTGGGCCAAAGAGGCCAATGCGGTGATGTTTATCGACATTCAGACCGGTCATGACGATATTCGCGTCATCTTGCCGCGCTTTGAGTGGCTACTCAAAAATCCCGATGTCCACCTCGGCATCGATCCCGAGTTTAATTTGATCGCCAGTGGGGTGGTGCCGGGGAAGAAGGTTGGCACCTACGATGCCGCCGACATCAATTATGTCACCGGGTATTTGGCGGGACTGGTCAAGACCTACAACCTCCCCCCCAAGGTGCTGACAGTGCATCGTTTTACCCGCAAGGGAGTGAGCAATGCCGACAAGATAGTGCTGCGACCGGAGGTGCAGGTGGTTATGCATATGGATGGCTGGGGGGCGCCGTGGCTGAAGCGCGATACCTACAAGGATTACATTGTCCAGGAACCGGTGCAGTTTACCGGTTTCAAACTCTTTTATCACAACGATACCAAGAAGGGGGATCCTCTTCTCACTCCCCCGGAAATTCTGCAGCTTCATCCGCAGCCGGTTTATATTCAGTACCAGTAACCAATCCTAAGGCGAAGGTCGGTTGTTTGAACAGGAGTTGCGGGATGGATGAATGCGGGGAAAGCAGTCCGTGGATCTGTCATATCTGTGATGCTACGGGACGAGGTGAGGCGCAGGCCTGTGCGCAGTGTTACATGGTGACGTGCCCGAAGCATCTGCAGGCCAGGGCCGTCTATCATGCCGAGAGCGGTCTATACGAACTGCAGGCTGTTTGTCTGCTCTGTGCGACGCCGGGGCTGCATTAAAGGAAGGGCTTTATACGTTCCCTTTCCATGAGGACCCGCAGGGCCTAAAGGAGGGCCAGGGTGAGACTGAAGATCATCTGCGTTTGGAATCGGCGGCTACGAAGCAGGCGTATGGGATCATAAAGATTTCCTTTGACAATGGATGAAAATTCAATAAGAATCGGAACCTCTTGATCTGGCAGGGGGGTAACGATGCGATTTTAGAATGATAAATTCATGAACCGCTTGGCGACCGTCTGTTGTTTGGGCGGTTTTATACTTTCGAATCGGCCGGCATAACGGGGACGGGGAGGAGAATCCCGGCCCGAGATTACAATTCCGACTAAGTCGGGACAAGCTACAAAAGGGCCATTATGTTAAATATATTATTCATATCGAGTCATCCCAAGATAGATATCCTCAGAAAAGCTCTCCAGCCTTCACTTAAGATCAAGATCGATGTTGTTGGCAACTTTGATATTGGCTTGAAAGAAGTGTTCGATAAACGAGCCGCCTTGGTTTTTATTCAGGACCGGATTGCCGGCGTGACAGGCGAGAGTGTTGCTCGCCATATCCAATTGCTTCTTGGTTCAGGCGCCCCCTCATTTATCTCTATGCATGATGGTAACCCCAAGGCCAAGCCAATCAAGGGACTCTGCAATCATCTGATCGATCTATCACAGGACAATTCAAAACTGTTGGCAGACATTCATGCGACTCTTAAATTGTTTCTGGGAGCACAATGGCAGCAGTTTTATGTTCTTCCCAAAGAAAATGTCCCCGATATTATGCCCACACTCGACGGTCCTGAGGGGCAGCGCGTTAATGCGGATAGCTTCAGCTTCGAGGAATACAGCTTCTCGAATCGGGAAGAGATTTTTGATAACGATGATCAGTTGCCGGAGACTGTTGAATCTGAAGCTTCCACGGAAGCGCCATGGCTGTTCACGACATCAGCTCTGGATCAATTGAAGAAGGTAATCGCCAGAAAAAAATATCAGGTCATTGCGCTGGCGGTGATACTGGGCTTGATTGGAGTGGGCTGGTATCTGTTCAAACTGACATCTCATCCGGAAAAAACCGTTGTTAAAGAATCGACCCAGTCTAATACCCCTGCGCCTGTGGCAGTGGCCCCGCTGGCTCAGGACATATCATCAACACAACGGCCGAAAACGGATGTATTACCCTCATTCATACCACTTGCAGGACATGACCAGGCATTTGCGCTTCAAAATCCTGGCTGGGAGCGTTATGTCGGAACTGGTTCTGAATTTCGGGTATTTCTTTCTAATGGCAAGATCAAGGCAGTACAGATGCTGGCAACTAATGGCCATGTGATTAGCGAATCAAGATTGAAAACAATTTTGATTGAACTTACCGGTACCGATGAATACAGTATTTCATCGCATGAACAACAATTTGGATTTCAAGTTTCACGTGCTACCGTAACTCCGAAGTCAGATCTGTTAATTTATCGTAAAGAATCTGCGGTGCATGCATTTGTTGTTTCGCTTGACTGATGAAAGTTTTTAGTCCGGGTGTTAATGCTTGTTCCTGATACGTTATATTGCTATGAGTGTTTAAATTTATGAGGAGTTTTATGTTTCATTCAGACCGATATTATGGGGCCATGATACTTGTGTCCGGTTTATTCATGATGTTTACAGTGCTGCCAGTTTATGCCGCAATGGATGCCAGATTTGAACTCGACCCCCGGACTTTAGGTGTTTCTGCAACAGCAATAAAACCATTGGACTCCGGTAGACAACCTGCCGGTCACCGTAAGGCTAAATCTTCTTCTGCCAGTGAGGGGAAGACTACCCGGGCAGGAGGACAGATTTTACGGTTGGAACCTCCGAATACCGAAGATTCCGAACAGGTGGCTGACGTCCAGTTCCGTCAATTCTGGGACAAAATGCTACCACCCTCGGTTGATCAAAAATCGATTATTTTTCAATCCTCTTTGTATTCCCTGACCTTCGATCCTCAACGTTATCCGATTTATGCCGCTATGAATAATGGCAAAATCCTGGTCGACAAGAATGTTTCAATCCCACCTCTGGTAAAATCTTTGATCTCGGAAAAAGATCCCTCGATTCGAATTGTTTCTGAATCTCCACTTAATCGGAAACGCTTTCTTTCGGCTATGTTCAATTCTGCGGGGTTCTATTCTGTTGAAGAAAACTTCAGTATGGATTTTGGCTCAGACCCTAGGCTGACGATTCACTCTGATTTTAAAATAGAGAAGGCTCCAGAGAGTGTCTTCAATCAGGATATCTTGTTGATGAATGCAGGTCTTAACTCTTTTCCGATAGTTATCAGCGAGTTCCTGAAAAAAGAGGGCTTTGTGGTGAAGGAACCCTTTTCTTCTCCCAAACCTGTCACTTTTACGACCGGTCGACTGCTCCAGGTAACCTCAAAAATACAGTCTGATATTATTGATGCCCTGCTTTCATCCATTTCCATTGTACCGGATAAGGACCGAACCCTGGATGTATTTGCTGCAGATAATAACGGCATTTTCCTTTCGGTAAAGGCGGAACGCTATTTTGAGCATGAAGGACGGCGTTATTTTGTAACTAATTTCGATGGCGACCCTGTAACGTATACCCTGTATCGAATTCTGGAGACCAAAGGTTATCGGGTTGTAATTTTGGAAGCAAAGGACGATTTCCGCAAGGTGTCCGAGAAACTTTTGAACGGCTTGCGAATCCCTGGCATCTATGCCCAGCATGAAATAAATTTTGACCAGAAGGCCAACTTTTCACTTCATATGACCGGCATCAAGCTTGAGAGCCCTGATTACCCTGGCGCAGGCATCTTCCTGACCAATCTTGAGTTGGATCGTGTCATTCTTGATCTTTTTTCGGAGAATGGATATATCATCGTTACCAAATGAAAGAATTTATGGATTTCTGCTAGCAACGCTCGTGCTTAGGTTCGGGCGTTTATATTTTGAGCAGTAAATACATATGTGGAGTTGTTTAGTATGAGCGAAAAAAAAGTCGGTGAGTTGCTGCTTGAGCAGAAACTGATCTCTGTTGAGCATTTGCAGGAAGCGCTTGATCTGCAGAAGATTTTTCCCGATCTACCGATTGGTCAATTGCTCTGCAAGCTTGGCTTTGTCAAGGAGAGCGACCTCAGTTTTGTTCTTGATCAAAAAAACAAGCGGCTCATGCTGACAGATATTTTCCTGAAGGGAGAAGTGATAAATCAGCAGAAGCTTTCACATGCACGACAAATAAGTAAGCAAAACGACATTCCCATCGAAAAAGCTCTTCTTAAACTTGGATATATTGATGAGGAGCAGATGGCCCGTGCCGTTTCCAGTCAGTATGATCTACCCTTTGTATCGCTCAAGAACATTGATCTGGATGTTTCCCTCGCTCAGTACATCAGTGCCATCTATGCCCAAAAACAGATGATGGTGCCTATTTCAAAAATTGGCAACACTCTCACTCTGGCAATGGCGGCGCCTCTTAGTACTCATGTCATCAGGGAACTGGAAGACGGCATTCGCCTTAGAATCATTCCGGCCATTGCAACGCAAACCAGCATCTATTCCGCACTGAAGCGTCTCTATAATTCTGACATTGCAGGCAGTATTCCTTCAGCATTTGAAGAGGTTAATCTGGATATCGTTCCAGACAGTATTGATAAATTGCTCAGCAGAATGTCTGCCAACGAAGAGCCAGAGGTTGAAGAAGAGATCAAAAAGGTTACTGAAAAGGATAGTGTCATTGTCAAGTTGGTCAACAAAATCGTCTATGATGCTTATATGAGCAAAGCGTCCGACATTCACATAGAACCGTATCCGGGAAAGAAGGATATCATTGTTCGCACTCGTATTGATGGACAGTGCTCCATCTATCAGCAGATCCCGTACAAATACAAGTTCGCCATACCATCTCGAATAAAAATCATGGCTGAACTGGATATTGCTGAACGCCGCAAACCTCAGGACGGCAAGATCGATTTTAAAAAATTCGGACCGTTGAACATTGATTTGCGCGTAGCCACAATGCCAACGGTTGGCGGCCTTGAAGATGTGGTCATCCGTGTGCTCACTAGCGGTGACCTGATTTCATTTCATCAACTGGGACTATCAAATCGTGACTTGCAGGTTTTTGATAATGCTATCAAAAGCCCATATGGGCTTATTCTTCTTGTAGGACCGACCGGATCGGGCAAGACAACCACTCTTCATTCCGGCCTTGCAATCATCAATCAGAGTACCCGGAAGATTTGGACAGCAGAGGATCCGGTTGAGATTACACAATCCGGATTGCGTCAGGTACAGGTCAATCCACGCATTGGATTTACCTTTGCTGCGGCTCTGCGATCTTTTTTGCGGCTTGATCCGGATGTTATTATGGTAGGCGAGATGCGTGATGAAGAGACGGCCAGCATTGCCATTGAAGCCTCATTAACAGGTCACCTGGTTTTTTCAACTTTACATACAAATTCGGCTCCCGAGACTGTGACACGTCTTCTGGAAATGGGGCTTGACCCCTATGGATTTTCTGACTCGTTGCTGTGTGTTATGGCCCAGAGATTGGTGCGACGTCTCTGTGACGAATGTATGGAGAGTTTCCAGCCGGAGGAGGCTGAGGTCGACGAGTTGATCGAGGAGTACGGTCGTGCTGATTTTGCCTCTACCGGGCTTGGACGGGATGATATCAACATGTCAAGGGCTGTCGGTTGTGATCGCTGTGGTCATTCCGGATACCGTGGCAGGTCGGGTATTTATGAGGTGCTGGAGTGTACCCCCAAGCTCAAGGGACTTATCAAGAGGCGAGCCGACACGGACAGTGTCCTTGAACAAGCAAAGTGTGATGGTATGACTACTCTCAAGCAGGATGGTATCCTTAAGGTGTTTAAGGGCCTGACGGATATACATGAAGTGCGGAGAGTGTGCATCAAGTAAAATAGCTCCGGCACGTTTACGGTGAGCTTGTCGAGCCAAAGCTATTATTTAAGTGATTTTTGGCAACCGCTGGGATTACAACCAGCCCTTGCGTTTGAAGTACCAGTACGGCGCAATGCCGGAGATCAGCATCAGCCCCAGCGCCCAGAGATAACCGAATTGCCATTGCAGCTCGGGAAAGGCTTGAAAGTTCATGCCATAGATGCTTGCCACCATGGTAGGCGGCAGAAAGACCACCGCAGCAATCGAAAAGATCTTGATGACTTTATTCTGTTCGATGTTGATAAAACCCTGCGCCGCGTCCATCAAAAAGTTGATCTTTTCAAAGAGGAAGGTCGTATGGGACAGGAGACTTTCCACATCGCGGAGGATATCGCTGGCTGCGGCAAAGTGATCGGCCGAGTAGCGCTGGTGTTTCTGTAAAAAGGAGATTGAGCGCTGCGTATCCATCAAGCACAGGCGGACTTTTCCGTTACTGTTCTCGTAACGGGCGAGATCGCCGATCGCTTCCTCCAGATGACCTTCCGCCCCTTCCGCTTCCTCCAGAACCATCTCGCTGACCTTTTCCAGTTCCCGATGAATATCTTCCAAAATATCCGCGAGATTTTCGACCTTGTTTTCGAAGATCGAGAGGAGGAATTCCAGGGGGCTGCTCGCTTCAATCTGTCCGCGGCGGACGCGCATGCGCAACAGCCGGAAATCGGGGGAATCCTCATCGCGGAGGGAGATCAGGCGGTCGGGTTGGAGGATAAAGGCGACCGTTACATTGATGTGGCGGCCTTCGCTCTGGCCGAGGAAGAGGGAGTGGACGTGCAGTCCGGCGCCGTCAATAAAGTAGCGGGCTGATGATTCGATCTCTCCGACGTCGTCTGATTCGGGGAGTTCCGTCCGCAGATACTGTTCGAGCTGATCCCGCTCTTCCTCGGTCGGATCGAGAACGTCGATCCAGGTGGCAGCGGTGATGGTCTCCGCGAGCTCTTCGCCGGCAAAGCGAATCTCGTTGACCCGGTTATCTTGAAAGTTGAAGGCACGCAGCATAAAGATGTTCCTGTGTTGATAAACAGCATAGACGTGACAAAGGGCAGTCTCCGCTTCGTCGCTTCTGGTCGCGTGGAGCTCTGCCCCGGTATTGATTCATCGGGAAATGTCCGCATAGATTAGAACAAACGACGCGGCGGGTCAACTTGGAATAACTAACCAGCCACCGCAAACCCCTTTAGCCCCCGGAGGTTTGGGATGATGAGTCCTTTCGCCCACACACCCCGCAACGGCTGCAACCGGCGGCGCAGCGGGGACTGAGCCGTCCGGCGATGGCGCGCTGGTATTCGCTCCAGAGGTGGCGGCGCGACACGCCGCAGTCGATCACCTCCCAGGGGAGGATTTCGTTCTCACCCCGCTCGCGGCTGAGATAGAAAGCGGGATCGAGATCCAGCTCGCGGCAGGTGGCGCGCAGATTTTTGCCGGACGCCAACAGCGGGATGGCGGCGCCGACGCGCCGGTCGCCGCGGGCGAGAAAACCTTGAAGGAGGGCGGCGCGGGGAGATTCGACATTCAGTTCGCAATTCGCCAGGCGGGCAATAGCGCTGCGCAAGGTGCGGATGCTTCTCTCCAGCCCCTTTTCATCGAGCATCGCCGCCCATTGCAGCGGGGTGAAGGGTTTGGGGACAAAGGGATTGACCGAAAGGGTGATGCTGCCGAGACGTCCGCGTTTCTTCCCTTCCTCCACCCAGATGGTGCGGATCTGCGTCGTCAATTCCAATATGGCCGCAATATCTTCCTCGCTTTCGGTCGGCAGGCCGATAAGGAAGTAAAGTTTGAGATTGAGGATTCCGGCTTCGGCAAGGTGACGGGTAGCGGCGAGGATCTGCGTTTCGTTGATCCCCTTGTTGATGAGATCGCGCATCCGCTGGCTCCCCGCTTCCGGGGCAAGGGTGGCGGTGCGGTGTCCCGAGGTTGCGAGCGCCTGCGCCGTGGCGGCGTCGATGGCGTCAATGCGCAGGCTTGCCGGCGAAAGGGTTCCCTCGCGCTGATGAATGACTTCGCTCAAACCGGCAAAATCGCTGTAATCCGAGACTGCTGCCCCGACCAGTCCCTGCTTGCGGTGCTGGCGCAGACCGCATTCGAGCTGGCCGGTGAGCTGTTCCAGGCTGCGCTCCCGGGGAGGGAGAAAGATGAAGCCGGCGGCGCAGAAGCGGCAGCCGCGCGAACAGCCGCGCGAGATTTCGGTGAGCGCCATCCCGGAAAACTCCGCTTCCTCGGTGACGATAAAGGAGCGACATTCGCTGGAATCGAGATCTGCCAGCCATTGTCGCTCTACCTGCGCCGGGGCTGGCGGTTGCGGTGTCAGGGCGGCGATGGTGCCATCCGCGTTGTAACCGATGTCGTAAAGGGCCGGGACGTAGAGGCCGGGGACAACAGCCAGACGTTGCAGCAACTCCGGTCGTGAAGAGTTGTCGTTATTGTGCAGGGTGGAAAGCAGGGGCGCCAGGAGCACTTCGGCCTCGCCGACGGCAAAGAGATCGAAAATCTCCGCAAAGGGTTCGGGATTGAGAAATGCGCAGACACCGCCGCAGAGGAGGAGGGGAGCATCGGCGCCGCGTTCTTTTGACCACAAGGGGATGCGGCCGAGTTCGAGGATGAGCGGCAGATGGAGGGCATCGTTCTCAAAGGAGAGGGAGACCGCAATAAGGTCGAAATCAGCGAGCAGTCGCCCTGACTCGAGGGAGAAAAGGGGGCAGCCGGTCTTTTGGTGTTCAACGATATCCTCAGGATCAGGGAGGAAAAAGCGTTCGCAGAGGGTGTCCTCCCGCGCATTGAGGAGGTGATGGACAGTGAGAAAACCGAGGTTGCTCATGGCGTGGCTGTAGCGGTTGGGATAGATCAAGGCTACTGACAGGCGCCCGCCTTGGGGATGAATGACGCCACCCTTTTCAGCAGCAAGGCGGCGATGGGCTTTATCGAGCAGTTTACGGGACATGCAGCTCCTGAAGTGGGGAAGAGTAAGGAATCGTGCTGTTATCTTAGGGAGTCTGAACCGGCAAAGTCAAATGCCGATACCGTTATCGACAACAAGTCAATTTTGAGCTGTAAGCGGGGGCAAACGGATAACGCGGATAACGCGGATAACGCTACCTGTACCCTTAGATTCAGCCGGTTCACTACAGGAACAAAAAGGTGCCGTTGTTGCCCCGATTGCCGCCAAATACGAAAAAAGGTGAAAAATAAAAATATTTTTCATTTTATCTTATTTTGTATTTGAAATTCAGGGTTAAATGATTCCGGATAGTTGTAAATTAATGTTTTGTCCTGTCAAACTTTCTCCGCGTCACCCCCACTTGCAAAAAAAAATAAACAGGATAGAATCAGTTATAAACATGGAGCTGAAATGATGGAGATATTCATATATCTGTATTTGTTATTAATTTTTGTCACTGCCGATTGTTTCCGGAGGATTGATGGAGGCATTTATCTTCACTGTTTTCTCTTTCCCCCTTTGTGGCGTTAATCGCTCGTCCTCTCTTTTTGTCATTCTACATCTAATAGAAGTTCGGTTGAAAATAACACTGTTTCCTGGGCTGAAGTCCGTTTGTTGACAATGCGGATATCAAGCAGCATCTAAACCAACCATGAGTCCGGTGAGAGTTGCAGCCGGATTCGACGAAAGAAGGGAGCTCAATCATGGTCCGTCTACTGAAATCCACTGGTTATGTTGTCCTTGCTTTGCTCGCGGTATCGCTAATGGCTTGTGGTGGTGGTGGTGGAGGTGGCGGTTCGGCTCCCACGCTCAAGCTCACCGGCACGGTCAGTGATTCAACCCAGGCGCCGGTTGACGGTGCCACGGTCTTTGCTTACAGCGACACCAATTCTATCATCGCTCAGGCCACGACCAACGCCGTCGGCCGTTATTCATTCACAACCCTGCCGGTCAACGCGCCGCTGACCCTCAAGGTTAGCGGCCCGGCCGGCACCTTCCCGGCCCAGGCGGAGAAGATCACGCTTTCTTCCTCGGCGCCGACAGTGCTCGATTTCTATCTGCCCTCCACCGCCCCGGCGTCTGAGACCACTGCCGGCTCCGGAATCTGGCAATCACCGGCACAGATCCACGGGCCGCGTCGCGCCGTGGTTGCCAGTCTCTCGCCTGCTCAGACGGCGGTGAACGTTGCACCGTTCGATGTCAGCCTGATCGGTGACGGTTATCCGGTCTATTCGGTCTCTCCGCTGGCGGTCGGTGTCGACGAAATCATCGAGCTTTATGCCGCCGCCGCCTTCAGCGTCAGCGGTGCGACCATCACCTCCGCCGATCTCTATCTGCCGGTGCCGCTGGTTCTTGACGTCGCTGCTGCCGCTGCCGCAGCCCCGGTACTTTATCGCTTCGATGAGACCATCAATGCCTGGGTGGACACGACGATTACCCCGGTTCTGACGGTCGACCCGGTCAGCAGTGCCCCGGCATTCCGTGCCACAGTAACCCAAGCCGGCCTCTACCGGGTTGGTAAGGTTGTTCCCGCGACACCGGTCACCGGCACCCTCACCTACAGCGACGGCACCACTCCGGCAGCCGGGGTAACTGTGCATGTCACTGGCAGTGCTACCGGCAATGCCTATGGTTATCAGCAGGAAGTTGTGACGGACAGTCTCGGCCAGTACACAGCTCTGGTTAAAACCGGCGGGACTACCTCTTACACCTTCACGGCCTGGGGCTTTGGTGTTGAGTTGAGCCAGAGTTCTGCAACCCCCACTGCCACCCTCGCCTTTGCCAAGCCGACCTACGGGGTGCCGGCGACTGCCACCTTGACTCTGGACGACCCGGCAGTTTTACCGAATACGAGCGCGGACAGCATCGGCCTGATCGTCGCCTCCGGTCGTCTCAGTAACGACCCTGTGGTGATCGACGGTACCACGTTGACCGACGGCCGGGCTGACGTGTCTTTTAATGTTAATTCTTTTGACGGCAGCCTTACCCTCAACGCCACCACCAAGGGGAGCGGTATCCAGCAAGCGGCGGTTGGCAAAACTTTCGCCAACCTGACGGTGGCACCGACCACCGGTTACGCCGACGCGACAACTTTCGCCACGATTCCGGTCCCGACGACAATACCGACCGGCGGCTTGCTGGTGGTGGTCAAGACCAGCGACGGTTATGCCAAGATTTCTATCGACAGCGTCACCGAGACCCCGGCGAACAGTGGTAACTGGGTGATCACCTTCCGTTCGGCCTTCAGCCTCTCCGGCAATTTCTAAGGGTCGCGGATGAAGATTTTCAAGCAACATCTGGCCATGCCCTGCGGGGGATCTCTTCCCCGCGTGAAGGAGAGCCTTCCATGAAATTATCAATAACTCGCAACTGCTTCCAGAAATCCTGGACAGCCTTGGCGCTGTTGCTGCTGCTCGGGCTCGGTGCCGCCGGCCAGGCTGTGGCACTCACTCTCGAGGTCGTGACCAGGAACGCCAGTGGCGTTTATGAGCCGATTAGCAACAGCGGCTTCCGCTGGCTGCTCGAAGAAGACAACACCAACCAGCCGCCGGGCTTCTCTGACGCCGGTGCTGACAGCGATAGCCAGCCGCCGGCGCCGCCGGGGAACAAAATTCTCTCGGCCTTCAGTATCGGTCTTGATATCCACAAAAGCCACGCACCGGCGGTTGCCACCGGCAACGCCACCGGTGCGTCCACCATCATTACCCCTCCGGATGCAGGAAAACGCTACTTTGTCTCTGTTCTTCCCGACAGCAGCTACAGCCTCGGCGGTGCACCGGTGCCGATCGGTGCCGATACGGTGCAAGTGGTGGTGGTCGAACACCGCGCCTACAACCCCTTGGCCCCAGACCTCAAAGGAATTCCGACTGCGCAGATTTCGCTGCTGGTCTTTGAGGACCACTATGCCATCAACAACGCTCCCGACGTCCCTAATGAGCGCGGTCTGGCAGGCTTCAGCATCATCCTCTTTGACAACGCTGGGCAGTTGATGACCGATGCCTTTGGCAACATGCTCGGTACCACCTACAATTCCGATGGCAGTGTGCTTATGCCGGGAACTGGCGCTATCCGCACCGATGTCAACGGCGAAGCCTTGATCAAATACCTGATGCCCGGCAAGTACGGGGTTCAGGTGATCCCGCCACTGATCGATGAGAATGGCGTGCCGGTGAACTGGGTGCAGACTGCCACCATCGAAGGAACCAAGACCATCGACGCCTGGGTGGCGGCTAACGAACCGCCCCTCTTCATCGAGGGTTTCGGGGCCGGTGGCAAGCACGTCAACTTCGGCTACGTTAATCCGGCGGCGCTGCCGTGGGCGCTTAATCCCCCGACTGTCGACGGAAACCCTCCGGCACTTGATGGGTCTAATCTTTACGCCGGCAGCATCAGCGGCACCAACGTCTTCAACCACTTTTCCCAACCGCCCTTCCTGCAAGGGTTCTTCCCCGGCGACCCGGTCGCCGAATGTTGGGCCGGTCTCAACGATGCCGTCACCGGCCAGGGCCTCCTCGCCGTCCCCTGCAATAGCGACAGTGAATTCAGCATGGCCGGCATCCCGCCGGGAACTTACCAGCTCGTCACCTGGGACACGCCCCTTCAGGCCCTCTTCGGCTTCAACACTGTCACCATCCCGATGGGTGGCGGCACAGGCGAGCCTGTCGATCTCGGCAATGTCCTCTCTTTCCGCTGGTTCGGTACTTACGAGGGTTCGGTCTTCCTCGACCATGATCAGGATGGTTTTCGCGATTGCGTGACGCCCGAGTGTAATGATGTGTTGCAGGATGAAACAGGTGTCCCCGAGCAGTTGGTCAACATCCGCTTCCGCGACGGCACCCTTTATCAGGCGCAACCGACCGACGTTTTCGGAGGATTTGAACTCTCCGGCGTCTTCCCCTTCTTCAAGTGGCTGGTGACCGAGGTCGATTTCGCCCGCTACAAGGCGACCGGCATGACCGCGGTGGTCGATGCCGGCGGCGAAGTCCTCCCCGACAACGGCTGGGCCATGCCGTCGCGCGGCAAACTGACCCCGCAGCCTCAGGCTGAAATCAACCCCAATACCGACAACAACCTTTCCCGTACCGAGACCGGTCCGGTGCTGACACAGGGTTTGATGCTTTTCCTCAACCAGACCAACGTCATCGACTGGGGCAAGCATGAATATGAGATGGGCGAGAACGGCGGCATCAGCGGCATCGTCTACTACGCGGTGACCCGTGCCGAGAACGATCCGCGCTACGCCGCCGGTGAAGACTGGGAGCCCGGTATCCCGCGGGTGCAGGTCAACCTCTACCAGGACTTCCGCACCAACGCCACCGGTGTCCCTGGCCCGGACGGGAAGATCGATGATCTCGACCGCGATGGTATGGAGACTCTGGCCGACGTCGATAATTACCCCTTTGGCTGGCGGGACGGCACTGTTGCCAAGGGGCCGGAGGATCTCGACCGCAATGCCAACGGCATCTTCGATAGCGGCGATGCCATCCAGATCACCACCAGCGACAGCTGGGACGATGCGCTGCCGAGCGGCTGCATCCAGACCCTGCCGGTGATCGCCGGCCAGGAAGCGCGCGAGTGTTTTGACAACTTCGGCACCTGGAACCAGGTGCGCCCGGCGCTCTTTGATGGTGGCTATGCCTTCGCCTCCTACGTCCCCGGCGGACTCTCCAGCGGTCGCCCCGAGGTCGAAGGTCTGCCGGTCGGCACCTACATCGTTGAGGCGGCTAACCCTTACCCCGGCGTCTACGATTTGCAGAAGGAGGAAAGCAAGAATGTCGATTTTGGCGACACGCCGATTCCCAGCCCGATGTTACTGCCGCAAGTCTGCGTTGGCGATCTGCATCAAGTCCCCGCCGAGTTGACCCTCTTCCCCGGCGTCGCTGCTCCATCGGCCGGCAGCTTTACTCCTCTTTGTGATCGCAAACAGGTGGAGCTGACCGATCGTAATAACACCGGCGCCAACTTCTTCTACTTCACCGAGGTACCGAAAGCGGCGCGGGTTGTCGGTTTTGTTAACAACGACCTCTCGGCCGAATTTGATTCGACCAGCCCGATCTTCGGTGAAAAAGCAGCGCCGATGTGGATTCCGGTCTCCTTCCGTGACTGGCAGGGGAACGAGATCACCCGCGTCTACTCCGACGCATACGGGGCCTACAACGCCCTGCTGCCGTCGACCTTCAGTATCAATGTCCCCTCCGCTACCGGGGTGGCGCCGAACATGATCACCGCGGTGCTCAATGATCCGGGGCCGATTCCCGACCCGAATAACCCCGGACAGATGATCATCGATCCCAACTACGACGAGCGTTTCGCTGTCGCTCCCTGGACGCTGCACTACGAAGTGGGGCGTACCACCTACCTCGATACGCCGATCGTGCCGGTGGCCGCTTTCGCTACCATCCCCAGGGGGACTCTTGACACCGGCGTTCCGGCTGGCACTCCGGTGATCGCCAGCGCTATCGGTAACAGCGGTGCGGCAGCAATTTGTACCGAGCAACCCGGCACCATCCTCACTATCACCGCAGCAACTGCTGCTGACGGCCGCGACAACGGTTTCGGCCCTGAACGGGGAGAGGTCTGGATCAACGGCACACAACTCGATCCTGCCACCATTGTCATCTGGACCCCGACACAGATCATCGTCGGCACCAGCGGTGTCACCTCCGGTCCTTTGGTTGTAGTGCGTAAAGATACCGGCTCGGCCAACGAGAACGGACTCCGCATCGAGTTCGTCGACTGCACCGACCCGACAATTCACCTCGTCACCGGCGGCAGTGTTTATCCCTATCCTGATGGCAAGAGCATTCAGGCGGCCATTGACGCAGCCGATCCTGGGGACCTGATCCTGGTCGGTCCGGGCAGCTATTTCGAGAACGTCATCATGTGGAAACCGGTGCGCTTGCAGGGCAGCGGCGCCGGGGTAACCCACATCTTTGCCAACCCCAACCCGGCCGAGCGCCTGCAGGCCTGGCATCTTAAGACCCGTGGTTTGCTCGGCATAACCGCCCCGGCCGTCCTCAACCCGTTCCTGGCCAATGAAGCTCCCGGCATCCTGGTGACCGGCCAACCGCCGACCCCTGCTCCTGGCGATCAGCGTCTGCTGTTCGATGTCCCATCGTTGATCGAAGGTTTCGAGATCAGCGGCGCGCTTTCCGGCGGCGGCATTTATGTCAACAATGACGCCACCGGTTTACAGATCAGTAACAACACCATCCGCAGCAATCAAGGGAACCGGGGGGGCGGCATTGTCATCGGCATCCCTGATCTCGACCCGAACATCCCCATGGGCAATACTGACATCGTCATTCGCGACAACCGCATCGCTGCCAACAGCGGTGTCATCGGACCGGGTGGCATCGCCATTTATGGCGGTTCCAGCGACTACCTGATTGAGGACAATCGTGTCGTTGGCAACTTTTCCCGCGATTCCGGCGGCGGTATCGGCCACGTCGGGCTCTCCGACGGTGGCGTCATCCGTGGCAACAAGGTTCTTTTCAACGAGGTCTTCTACGGTCTCCTCGTTCCCGGCGGCGGCCATGGGGGCGGCATCTTCATCGGCGGCGAAATTCCGCCTCCACCGGCGTTGCCACAGATTTCCGGCGGTGCCGGTAACGTCATCATCGAGGCAAACCTGATTCAGGGGAACCTCGCTGGTGCCGGTAACGGGGGCGGCATTGCCGCCTACGCTTTCAACGGTCTGGATGTCGTGGAAAACCCGACCAACGATCCGGCCGATCTTGCTGGTCCGTGGGGAACTCTGACCATCCGTAACAACATGGTCGTCAATAATGTCGCTGCCATCGGTGGAGGCGGCATCTCGCTGCAGGATGTCACTGCCGCGACTATTGTCCATAATACCGTCGCCCGCAACGACAGCACCGCCACTGCGGCGCTGGCTTTCAATGCCGGCAATCTGACCGTTTCTGTGCCGCAGGGAGCCGGGGTTGTCAGCAGTGCGCACAGTGTCTCGCTGCGTGCGATCCCCGGATTTACTCAGACCTACTCTGACCCGGTGTTGGTGAACAACATCGTCTGGCAGAACCGCAGCTTCTTCAATGACGGCAGTCTCAACGGTACCGCCGGCGGTCTTGCCCCGGCCAGTCAGCACCCCACCATGCCACACGCCGACTTCTGGGATCTCCAGGTGGCCGGCGCTCTCGATCCGGTCAACGACGTGCTGCATCCGACCTTCTCGATCCTCACGGATATAACCGGCTTCGACCCGGCGAACATCGCCCGGGATCCCGGCCTGGTGCGTTACTACTACAATGACATCGAGTCCTCCACGGTCCTCGATGAAGGCGGCAATGCCATCACTGTCCGTTTTACCCCGCTGTCGGCGGATGCCGGTGATTATCACCTTCTCACCGTCTGTTCACCGGCGGTGGATGCTGCTGATCCGCTTTTCAGCGTTGTTACGGATATTGATGGTGAAATCCGTCCCGACGGTGTCAGCAACGATATCGGCGCTGACGAGTACAACCCGAACATTGAACCCCCGCCCTCGAGAGTGCTTGAGCTGTTGGCTCCTAGTGTCGGGGAGGTGTTGACCGCCGGAACCAACGTGATTGTGCGCTGGACCGGACTGGTCGGTGCCGCGAGTTATGATCTCGGTTATTCCCTTAGCCCCGGCAGCCCGTTCCGACTCTTCGAAGGCGGGATCACGGATACCTGTCTGGATCTGCCGATTGCGCCGGAAATCTCCGGAAACGCGGTGCGCTTTGGCATTATCGCTCGCGATGGTGAAGGACAGATCCTGGGCCGCGATCTCAGCGATGAACCGTTGAGTATCGTCGTGCAAGCGCTGCTCAGCCCGAATGGCGGCGAGGTTCTCACCGGCGGCAATACTGTTCCTATCACCTGGACCAGTATGTACTCCCCGGCAACAGTGAATCGCGTCGCCCTGTGGTACCAGACCGCTGTTGACGCCCCGTGGATGGCAATCGGTGTCACTGCCGACACCGGCAGCTTCAACTGGACGGTGCCAACTCTGCCGGCCACTATCACCACTGCCCGTGTCGCTCTGGCCTTCTACGGCGTCGATGGCAAGTTGCTGGTGAGCGATAGCAGTGCCGCACCCTTCACCATCGTCGCCCCCCTGCCGGCACCAGCCGCGCTGGCAACCCCCGCAACGCCAAAAGCGTTTGGCACCTCGGGGACGGGCGGCGTTGGCAGCGTGGTCCCGAACTCAACGACGGCGTCGACCGCCACCCCGACGGTAGAGGTCTTTATTCCTGCCGGTGGCGAGATCTTCGCGGCCGGGGAGAGTGTTCCGCTCCTCTGGAGCAGTCCTTCGACCGATAAGGTTGGCGTCGGCGTCGAGGTTGCTTTCAGCGGCGACGATGGCAGCACCTGGCAGATCATCGGCCAGCAGGATGCGGATGCCGGTTATCTGCTCTGGACGGTGCCGGCCTTGGAAAATGACACTCAAAGGGGATTCATCGAAGTGCGGCGTCTCGACGCCGAAGGTGGCGTCATCGATCGCGACCGCAATGACGCACCCTTTGCCATCACCGCTCCAATCAACTGACCAATGACCGGGGGCGCAACGCGCCCCCGGTACAAGGGAGTCAACGATATGACCACTCTGCAGAAAAGATTGATGTCCCTGGCGGTCGGCCTCATCGTCGCGGCCGTGGCTTTGCCGGCACAGGCCGGGGTCTTCCCCCAGTGTCCGACCCGGGATCCAGCTCCCGGTTCGCCAATTGTATACGGTAGCTGGTTCGCTGATGGTAACGGCGACGGCGTCCTGCGCGCCAGCGACGGGGAGATCCCCAATGCTCTCTCGCCCAACCAGGTCTGTGTGCACCTGACCGCCGGTGATGGCTTCACCAATATGGCCGACGGTCGCGAGCAGTACATCTTCGGCTTTGCCAACGCCACCGGCTTCATGCCCATGGAGGGCGAAACCTGGGACGCGGTGATGATGGCGTACATGGAGACGGCGGTATTCCCGGCCCCGACCCTGACCTTCCGTGAAGGGGACGAGGTCTATCTGTCGCTGACCAACGTCGGCATGATCAATCGCCCCGATCTCTTCGACCCGCACTCGGTGCACTGGCACGGCTTCCCGAATGCCTCGGCAGTCTTCGACGGTGTCCCCGATGCCTCGATCATTATCAACATGGGCTCGACCCTGACCTATTATTACCAGGTCGTCGAGGCCGGCACCTTCATGTATCACTGCCACGTTGAAGCGACCGAGCACATGCAGATGGGGATGCTCGGCAATCTCTACGTCACCCCGCTTCAGGATGCCGGACCTGCGCTCAACGGATTTACCATGTTCGCTTACAATGACGGCGACGGCTCCACCGGCTACGACGTCGACTATCCGATCCAAATTGCCGCCTTTGACCCCCTCTTCCACGAACTGCACATCGACGTGCAACCGCTCCCCTTTGCCGACATGGACGACAAGTACCCGATGCTCAATGGCCGCGGCTATCCGGATACAGTGAATAACGGAGCCCTTGATCCGGCATTGCACCCGCGGCCCAATGCAGCGCCGGTCTCGTCCCTGATCGAGGCGTCTCCTGGCGACCGTATTCTGCTGCGGATCTCCAGCCTTTCGACAACGTCTTATCACACCCTGACAGTACAGGGGATCCCGATGCAGGTGGTCGGTAAGGGTTCGCGCAAGCTCGGTCCGGTCAATGACACCAGCCAGTATTACACCACCAATTCCATCACCATCGGTGGCGGTCAGGCGATTGACGTTATCCTCGATACGGCCGGTATTCCGGAAGGAACTTACTTCCTTTACACCACTAATCTCGATCACCTCGCCAACGAGGCGGAGGATTTTGGTGGCATGATGACGGAAATCCGCATCCAGGCGCCTCTTTAGATAGATGTTTCCACTTCGGGAGAGAAAATATATGAACAAGTTATTTCAACATATCATGCGGAGCCTGACGTTGGCCGTGGCCCTGCTCTGGGGCGCCGCCTCAGTCGCCTTGGCTATGCACGGGAATGTCGAGGTCGCGGGGGTCACCGGCACAGACTTCCAGTTCACTGCCAGGTCCGGCTACATCACCACCGGCGACGGCAACAACGTCTATTTCTGGGGTTATGCCAACGGCAGCAGCGCGGTTCAGTACCCCGGCCCGACCCTGATTGTCAGCGAGGGGGCCACGGTGACAATTCGTCTCGTCAGCCAACTCCCCGAGGCGACCTCTCTGGTCATTCCCGGTTTCTCTGTCACCGCGACCGGCGGCCAGCCTGGACTTCTGACCCGCGAGGCCCCGGCCGACGGCGTCACTGCCGTGACTTACACCTTTGTCGCCGACCGTCCCGGCACCTTCACCTACTACAGCGGCACCCACAGCGATTTGCAGGTCGAGATGGGGCTGCTCGGGGCGCTCATCGTCCGCCCCACCAACTTTAACGCGATGGATCCAATGCTGCGCACCGCCTACGGCGACGCGCGCTCGGCCTACGATCAGGAATACCTCTACCTGCTCAGCGAGATGGATCTTGAGACCCACATCCGGGCGGAAAAGGGGCTCTTTTCGGAGATCGACACCTCCAGGTTCTGGCCGGTCTACTGGTTTATCAACGGTCGGACCGCCCCCGATACCATGCTCAGCGATAATGTCAGTTGGCTGCCGAACCAGCCATACGGCGCCATGACAATGATGAATGCCGGCGAGCGTGTGCTGATGCGCATGATCGGCGGCGGCCGCGATCTTCACCCCTTCCACACCCACGGTAACAACTTTGACCAGATCGCCCGCGATGGCTGGTTGCTGGCGACACCGACAGACCTTGGAACTCGTACTGCGGAAGTCGGTGTTATCCCTGATAAGTCGATCTCCGATTTCACTCAGACCGTGGTGCCGGGGGCGACCCACGATGCCATCTTTGCCTGGACCGGCCGAGGACTCGGCTGGGATATTTATGACGGTAGTAACCCCAACCACATGATGGCGACACTGGTTGACGCCAACCTCGACGGTTTCGACGACAACACTTATGAGTACATCGCCGACCACGGTAAACCCTTCCCGGTTATCCTCCCCGGCCAACAGGAAGTGACCTTTGGAGCATTCTACAGCGGCAGCCCCTTTCTTGGTGCAGCCGGCTCCCTCCCACCCGGTGAGGGCGGTAACAATCCGAACTCCGGTTTCGCCTTTATGTGGCACTCGCATAATGAAAAGGAGATGACCAATAACGACATCTTCCCCGGCGGCCTGATGACCATGGTCATCGTCGAGGCACCGGTGGTTGAAGCTCCGATGCCGATGCCGTAACCTGCAACCCAAAAAAAGGAATAGCGCTATGAAAATGCTGAATGCGATAATCTTGGGGGTTGCGACCACGGCTCTGCTGCTCTTTGCCGCCCCGTCGATTCAAGCCGCGACCTACAACCTGACCGCCAGGGCTGGCACAGTGACCATGCCGGACGGAGTCAATGTTCCGGTATGGGGGCTGGCGGAAGGAACAGATCTGCCATTAACACCGGTACCCGTGCTCATTGATGCTGTCGATGAGACCTTGACGATTAACCTGACCAACCAGCTTCCGGAACCGGTCTCTTTGGTGATTAATGGTCAGACCGCTCAGGGCGGTATGGCCCCGGTCTTCTTCAACGATGCAGAGGGGCGTCGACGGGTCTTCTCCTTCACCCATGAAGCCGACGCCAATGGTGGTACGGCAATTTACACGTGGTCCAATCTCAAGCCAGGCACATATCTGATCACCAGCGGCAGCCACCCGTCGGTGCAGGTGCCAATGGGGCTTTACGCAGTGCTTCAGGTAAACGCGGCTGCTGATGAGGCCTATCCCGGACTAACCCACAATAGCGAGGCCACCCTCCTCTTCAGCGAGATTGACCCGATGCTTAACCAGGCGGTTTCCGATGGAATCTACGGCGATCCGGCCGGAGCCTACCCGACTGCGCTCAAAGTCGGCTACAAACCGAAGTATTTCCTCCTTAACGGCCGCCCCTGGTCGGCAAGTGCTCCGCCCCTCGCCACCGTCTCCGCCGGCGACACCGTGTTGTTGCGCATGCTCAACGCCGGATTGCGCCCCCGCACCCCGCTCTTCCCCGGTCAGGCGCTGATCATGATTGCCGACGATGGCAATCCTTACAACTATCAGCCGACTCAATACAGCGCCGATCTTGTTGCCGGCAAGACTCTTGACGCGTTGCTGACCATTTCGGCGACGGCACCGGCCGGCTACCTGCCAATGCATGATCGTATGCTCGGCTTGACTGGCGGCGGCATGCTCGGTTATCTGGCAGTTGACGATGGCGTTCCGGCGACGACCTTGACTGTGGCCGTCACCGGCCCCGGCAGCGTCTCCGCCACCAGCCTCCCCGGTGGTATTACTGCATGCAATGAAACCGGCGGGAGCAACTGCACGGCGACTTTCCTGGTTGGTACGGCTGTTACCCTGCACGCCGTCCCGACCAGCCCCGACAGCGCTCTGACCAGCTGGAGCGTAACTCCAACCATTAACCCCGGTGAATGCACCACTCTTGGCGACTGCGTCGTTACCCTTGATCAGTCCAGGACGGTCACCGCGGTCTTCTCCACCTTTACGACGACAACCCTGATTTCACCGAATGGCGGCGAGCAGGTTCCAATCGATGCAACCTTGCCGATCCGCTGGACTTCTCCGGCCGATGACTACACCTTTGATATCGGTTACTCTGCCGGACCCGGGGCACCCTTCCGTCTTATCGCCAGCCGCGTGGGTGGCCGTGAGTTCCTTTGGAATCTGGCGGCCGCCAATCTTCGTCCGTCAACCGGAGTCCGCCTGGCTATCGTGAGTTATGATGCCGCCGGCAATGTAGTCAGTCGTGATAGCTCCGACGCGTCTTTCTCCTTGGTTTCGCCACTCGCTTTGACGTCGCCGAACGGCGGTGAGAGCCTCGCTGCCGGGAGTTCCCATGCCATTACCTGGAGCGTGCGACCGACCACGCCGACAGCAACCCGCGCCAGTCTCTGGTACCAGTCGACGCCGACCGCTGACTGGAGTCTCATCGCTGATATTGATCCGACCTCCGGCAGCTACATCTGGAACGTGCCGTCCGCACTGACCACCACGGCCAGCGTGGCCATGACTATCTACGATGCGGCTGGAAAAACAATTGCCACGGATAGCAGCGATGCTGTTTTCAGTATTGTGCCACTGGCAGTTCCAGAGGCTGCGACGACGCCAGGCGCTGTGCGCAACAGCAACGTTACCTCTGCTGATGTAGCCGTGCCGCCTCCGGTCTCTGCTCCTGCTCCTGCTCCCACAGCGCAAGAGATCGGCCTGGCACTTCTCTTCCCCAATAGTGGTGAGGTGCTTTCCGGCGAAACGTCTTTCACCATCCTTTGGCAGTCACCCGCTGACGCCGTTGCATTCGGTCTTGACTATTCGTTGGATGGCGGGGAAAATTGGCAGAGTTTGGCCAAGGATCTTGACGGCACCCAGTTTGATTGGGAGATTGATCCCAAGTTGCGCGGCAGCAAGTCTGTGCTGCTGCGAGTCACCGCTTTTAACGCCAAGGGAGATGTCATGGCCCGCGACCTTGCTGATGAAGCATTCTCAATCGACTGATCCGCATCGGCGCAATGTCGCGCTGATCCTTTAAAAATGAGAAGGAGCGGGATCGACATCCTGCTCCTTTTTCTTATTCTCGACCCACGGAGGTTCGATGAAATCTTCAGCCAGTAAAATAAGCCTGCTGTTTGGCGTCCTCTTTTTTCTGACCCTCGTTGCTTGTGCTCCGACAGTGCGTCCGGAAGTCACACCAAATCCTGCAGCATCAACTTCCGATATCCTTGGTATCGAGATCGTCGGCTTACACCTGAGTTCCGGCGGCTACATGATCGATTTTCGCTACAAGGTGGTCGATGCGGCCAAAGCAGCACCTTTGATCGATCACGCCCTGATTCCGTATCTGGTGCATGAGGACAGTGGTGCTAAATTCGCTGTGCCGGCGCCAACCAAGGTCGGCCCGATGCGGCAGATGCCCCGCCAGCTTGAGGTCGGGCGCCAATACTTTATTTTCTTTGCCAACCCCGGCAAGTTTATCAAGTCCGGGGATTATGTTACGATTATTCACGGACCCCATCGCTTCGAACATCTCAAGGTTGAATAAAACGGATGCATAAATACCTTGTCCTTCATTTGACCAGTCTCCTCATCGGCGTCCTGTTGCTGAGCACCAGCGCTGCGCAGGCAGCAGTCCTTGCTCCGGAATTGCGGCAACGCATGGAGACTGCGGGGCAGGGCGGCAAGGTGCCGGTTATTGTCCACTTCGCGGACCACATTAATTTGAAGGAGTTTTCACAGCGCAGTGATCGCGCCGCCGCCCGTGCCGGGTTGGTGCGAGGCTTGCGCGACAAGGCTCGCAACAGTCAAGGGCCGTTACAGAGTTTCCTGCGGCGTCAGGGGGGGGAGCCGACTGAACTCTGGCTGATCAACGCTCTGGCGGTGCAGGTGCCGCCGCCTCTGGTCGAGACTCTGGCCGCATGGCCCGGCGTCTCCGCCGTCGAACTCGACGGTCAGATATCACCGCCGGCGCCGGTGACAATGGCCGTCCCGGCTGAACCGAGCGACAATATTGCTGCCATTGGTGTCGAACCGCTCTGGTCTTCCGGCATCACCGGCGGTGGAGTGGTGGTGGCGAGCTTTGATAGTGGGGTTGATGTGAGCCATCCCGACTTAGAGTCGCGCTGGCGTGGCGGCACAAATAGTTGGTTCGATCCATACGGTGATTCAGTCACCCCCTACGATGTTGATGGCCACGGCACTGCCGTGACTTCGCTGATGGTTGGCGGCGCTGCCAGTCGGAAGACGATCGGCGTCGCCCCGGACGCTCAGTGGATATCGGCCAAAATTTTCCCAGATAGTGGCGATGCTAACGCTTCAACAATTCACCTGGCCTTTCAGTGGGCTCTCGATCCGGATGGTGACCCGAACACCGATGATGCTCCGGATGTTGTCAACAACTCCTGGGGGTTCGAGACAGCCAAAAACCAGTGCATCACGAGCGACTTCTTTCGCAGTGATGTCCAGGCACTACAGTCAGTCGGTATCCATGTCGTTTTTTCTGCCGGCAACAGCGGCCCGGCAGCGTCGACCAGCGTCAGTCCGGCCAACTACCCGGAAGGGTTGGCAGTCGGGAGCATCGGTCCGGGCTATATCGTCAGTTCCTTCAGTTCACGCGGGCCAAGTGCCTGTAGCGGTAGCATCTTCAACGACCTGCCTGTCGATGTCTACCCGGAGCTTGTGGCTCCGGGAGAGTTGGTAACGGTGGCGTATCCACGGAACGTATTCCCCTTCGGCTACGCCAGCGTTTCCGGCACTTCTTTCACCGCGCCGCATGTGTCCGGAGCGTTGGCGTTGCTGCGAAGTGTAATCCCGCCTCTCGCTGGCGAATCTATCGATGCTTACCGCCTGCGTCTGGAGTTGGGTCTGCTCACTACCACCGCTGACCTTGGGCCGCTTGGCGCCGATAACAGTTATGGCCGCGGATTGGTCGATCTGCCGGCCGCCTACGCCCGACTCACGTCACAACCGCATCTCTCAGTCTTTGATCCGATCGCACCGGAAAACGACGACCAGCTCGATTTCGGTCCGGTCACGCCGGGAGCAGTCAAGGAATTGGCCTTCGTGCTGAAGAACAGCGGGACGGCTAACCTTTTCATCAATATCAGCAGCTCTCTGCCGGCACCGGAACTGACACTGCTCGCCAACAGCTGTCCGGCAGACCTCTTACCTGGTGCACAATGCACGCTGACTGTACGCTTCGCCCCGACCGATTTTGTGAACTCCTCCGGGCAGATTGTAATCAACAGCAATGACGGACGCTTACCTCTGCGTCCTCTGACGGTCACAGGGATTGGCAATGGCCTGCCGCCGGCGGCCCGGTTGCTTGCCCCCTTTAATAATGCGGTTTTTGTGACTTCGCCGGTGACTTTTTCCTGGGTTCAGGGAGAAGATTTTGATGGCGACGTGTTGAATATGACCCTGTTGATCGATACCGATCCGCATTTTAATCCACCCGTCCGTACGATCTTTGTTTCTGCTGTTGGCACCTTTGGGGTGCTGATCGCCAGCTTAGGATTTTTCCTCTGGCCGCGGTCGAATAAGAGGCGTCCCTACTTGCTGATCGCCGGTGTTCTGCTCATGCTCTGGCTCATGGTCGCCTGCGGGGGGGGTGGGGGAACAACGATCGTGGCGACTGACAGCATCGTCGTCAACAACCTCTCTCCGGCTACTACTTATTTTTGGAAGGTGCAGACCGTCGACAGTCATGGCGGCATCAGCGAAAGTGAAGTCTGGAGTTTCACCACGCGTTAACTTGCAGATTGTGATGAATTGCAACAACGAAGCGCCCTCCGGCTATTGTCAGGGGGCGCTTTGTTGTTGGCGGGGGGGAGGATTTCAAAGGCACCACCCCCCGGCCCCCTCCTTGAAGGAAGGAGGGGGAGAAAAGCAGATCAATCCAACGTCCGGCGATAGCGCAGTAAACCCAATCCCAGCGAGGCGAGCAGAAAGAGGGCAATCGGCCAGATCTGCGGGGCGATCTCGGCGAGGCCGTTCCCTTTCAACACAATGCCGCGGACAATCCGCAGGTAATGGGTGAGAGGGAGAATCTCGCCGATGGTCTGCGCCCAGACCGGCATACCGCGGAAAGGGAACATGAAGCCGGAGAGGAGGATCGAGGGGAGGAAGAAGAAGAAGGACATCTGTGCTGCCTGCAGCTGGTTGCGCGCCAAGGTCGAGAAGGTCAGGCCGACACCGAGGTTGGCGGCGATGAAGGGGAAGGAAGCGATCAGCAGCAGTGGCACGCTGCCGAGGATCGGGATATTGAAGATGAGTTTGGCGAGGAGGAGGATAGTTCCGGCCTGGAGATAGCCGACGACGATGTAGGGGAGGATCTTGCCGAGCATGACTTCGACGGGGTGGACGGGGGTAGAAAGGAGGATCTCCATCGTCCCCCGTTCGCGTTCACGGGTGATGGCGAGGGAAGTGACAATAACCATGGTCATGGTCAAAACGACACCCATCAGGCCGGGGACGATGTTGTAGCGGGTGATCGCTTCGGGATTAAAGCGCGGCTGAATGCGGACTTCCAGCGGATAATCACCGGGGAGGAGGGAATGCAACGGGCCCTTCAGTTCGCGGCTGACGGCGCGTTCGACGATGGTGCGGAAGGCGGCAACGGCGTTGCTGGCCGCCGCCGGATCGGAGGCGTCGGCTTCGAGCAGGAGGGCCGGGCGCTCACTCCGCAGGAGTTGACGCTGGAAACCGGGGGGGATGGTGAGGACAAATTGAGCGCCACCGTTTTTCAGCAGTTTGGCGGCGTCGGCTTCACTGCTGACGCTGCCGATGATCCGGAAGTAGCTGCTCTGCTCCATCGCCGCCACCACCGCCCGGGCCACTGGACCGTGATCGGCAACCCGCAGCACCGTCGGCAGATGACGCGGGTCACTGTTGATAGCAAAGCCGAAGAGGATGAGCTGTAGCAGGGGGATGCCGAGCATGATCGCAAAGGTCAGGCGGTCGCGCCGCATCTGCACGAACTCCTTGGCGGTCATCGCCGCAAAGCGCCGCCAGGAGAAGAACCGGCCGGTCATCAGTGCACCTCCCGGTCGCGCATGAGATGGATAAAGACCTCTTCGAGGGTGGTGTCACTTTCTTCCCAGTGCTGCGGCCCTGTTTGGAAGGGGGCGAGACTTTCTGCCAGCAACGCCGGATCGCGGCCGCCGACGCGCAGGGTGACGCCAAAGGGGACGACCTGATCGACGCCGGGGAGTTGGCGTAACGCTGCGCTCAGAGTATGGAGATCATCGCCGCTCACCGTCCATGAAGAAAGACCGGCACCGGCGACGATCTCGCCCGGCGAGCCGGTGACGAGGAGTTCGCCGTAAGCGAGGTAGGCGAGGCGGTGACAGCGCTCGGCTTCATCCATGTAGTGAGTGCTGATCAAGGTCGTCACCCCCGCTCCCGACAGTTCGTAGAGGTCGTCCCAGAAGTCGCGACGCGCCTTGGGGTCGATGCCGGCGGTCGGTTCGTCGAGGAGGAGGAGTTTGGGCTGATGCAGGAGGGCGCAGGACAGGGCGAGACGTTGTTTCCAGCCGCCGGAGAGGGCGCCGGCAAGACGTTCGCTAAAGGGCGTAAGCCGCATCTTCTCCATGGTCGCGCTGACCACCTCTTTACGATCGTGAACGCCGTAGATGCGGGCCATGAAGTCGAGGTTCTCGCGGACGCTCAAATCTTCGTAGAGGCTGAAGCGCTGCGGCATGTAGCCGATAAGAGGGCGGATTTTGTCGCTTTCGTGGCGGACGTCAAAGCCGAGGCAGCGGCCCTGGCCGGCATCGGGGCGCAGCAGACCGCAGAGCATCCGTAAAAAAGTGGTCTTGCCGCTGCCGTTGGGACCGAGAAATCCGTAAATCTCTCCATTGCCCACTTGCAAAGAGAGGCGGTCGACGACGGTGTTGCCGTTAAAGACCTTGCTCAATCCCTGCACGTCGATGACGACCGCGCCGTTCATTGCGGCGTCACCTCCAGCGGTTGTCCGGGTTTGAGGCGTGCTGCCCCGGCGGGATCGGGACGGGCCTCGACGAGATAGACGAGTTTGCTGCGAGTGTCGCTGCTATAGATCACCGGCGGGGTGTACTCGGCTTGCGGCGAGATAAAGCTGATCGTCGCCGGCAGTTCTCCGCCGTCGAAGCGCAGCATGACTTTGTCGCCGGGGTGAAGTCCGGCGAGCTGCGGTTCGGGGACGTAGAAACGGGCTTTCCTGCCGGTCTCAGGGAGGAGGATCACCACCGGTGTTCCGGACGGGATAAGTTCGCCGACCTCAAAAAGGGTGTCAAAGACCAGTCCGCTTTGCGGTGCGGTTGGACTCTTCTGGCTCAAATGCCACTCCGCCTGCCGCAGCGCCTCGCCAAGGGCGGCTGCTTCGGCACTCAAGGCCTGGCGCTGACCGATTCGACCGCCGAGACGGGCGGTAGTCAAACGGGCGTCGAGCTCGGCAACAACGGCGGCGGTCTGTTGCGCTGCGGCACGGCTGCGGTCGAGGAGCTCCCGGGAGGTCACATTCTCGGCAAAGAGGCTCTCCTGGCGGATCAATTCCTTTTGTGCCAGATCCCGTGCCACCCGTGCCTGTTCGCGTTGCGCTTGCAGGGCGGCGATTTCGCTCGGCCGCTCACCACTGCCAAGATCGTCGCGGCGAAAGCCCGCCTGTTCCAGGCGTTGCTGTGCTTCGGCGACAGCGGTCGCTTCCGGTTCGGGGTCGAGGCGGAAGAGAGGGGTGCCGGCGTTGACGGTCTCCCCCTTGCGAACTGCCATCTCCAGCAAACGTCCACTCCGCTGGGCGGCGACGTAGACATACTCCCCTTCAGCATAGCCCTGCCAGGAGGTGGCGGGGTCACGATTGCAGGCAGAGAGGATGAGAAGGGAGAGGGCGGGAAAGAGCAATAGAATGCGGAGGCGGGATTTCAGCATCATGGCAAAAGCAATCCTCTGAGTGATAATTCCAGGTTGCATTCAAATTGACAGCTTCAAACCTCCGAGGTTTTTAAACCCTCGGAGGTTTCTCCTGATACAGGTGTCATCCTGATTGCAAAAGCGAATAACAAATCATAAGAGCGTGACCAACAGCGGCCTCACGAAAGGATCAATGAATCACCCATTCACTCTTTTTCACCAATTCGGGGGAAGCCCCTGGCGTCAATTGTACGATGTAGCACCCCTTTGCGGCGTAACGCTGCCCCGGTCCGAAGCTCAGGCGTTCGTAATCGGTATAGGGTTGGGGCTTGTCTTGAAGCATGTCAATGACCTCAAGGAAACGGTCACGATAAAAATCGGTACCCATCATCATCAAGGCATCGGTCAAGATAACACCGGTTGAATATCTTTTAGCGGGTATTCTTCGGTCAATGGTTGTTTGTGGCCCCTTTGCCGTAGAAGGGTTCAGCGCTAATGTCTTGACTCGCGGGAGGGCGTAAGGGTAGGTAATGTAGGTAAAACCTCTTGACTGCTCCGGCAGTTTTTCGAGATTTTCATGCAGCAGGCTTGAGGAAAGATAGATCATCTCAGGGCGGTTCGCACTCGCTGCAATGGTTTCCAGCGCCGGGAACGCTTCTGGGCCGAGCCAGAGAAGAACGACAGGGGGATTCTTCTTGTCTGCCAGTCCTCGCAGGAAATCCGGTGGGAGCTTCTCTCCGGCCTGAAGTATCCTGTTGACCGGTAATTGGCGAGCGAGTCCTTGCCATGTTTCCGAAAAACCCGAACTGAAGGCCCTCCCTTCCCGCGTATTGTAGTAAATCTGGACAACGGTCTTATCATGAGGAAGGTTGATCGTCATTCCGAGGTGACGGGCAACCGCCTCCCCTTCCTGATAATACCCCTTTGAAAAATAGAGAGTGTACCAATCGCTCTTTGAGATGACAGGAAAATCGGTGATAGGGAAGATGCACGGGATACGATTTTCTTCACTGAATTCATGGATCGGTTTCCACTCGCCGTTGGTTATGCCTCCCAGAAGGGCAAAGACCGGCTCTCTCCGATAATGTTCTTCTAACTGTTTTCGCCAAGTGTCCGGTGAACCTTTTAGTTCCCAGCGCGACAGGGATATTCTTCGATACGACAGATCCATGGTCATGCCAAAAATGCCGTAGTTTTTAGCCCGTGTCTCAATGGACTTCTCTCTCTTTTTCCGGCCAAGGATATATTTCTCCAATGGTGCCATCGCCGCATCAACTTCTTCTGCGCTGACATCATCGGTAATGATCGTCGCAAAGCGAATAGTTGTGTCCGTCACTCCAGGGGATAATTCTGCGGAGAGACTCTTCAGATAATGCACGAGGATCTTCATCTCCCTGTCGTCGAGAAGATAGCGGGGCATGACGGAATGCAATTCTCTGCCTGTCGGATCGATGCCGAGCCGCAGAGAGACGGCAAGGGATTCATCGGTATAAGGCGGTCGGCGGGGAGGGGCCAGATACTGGGAAAGCATATAGCGGGGGAGTTTCCTGATTTCGTCAGGGGTGAGATCGCGGAAATTAAATTGTGCCTTATACAGGTTTGCCCCGTTGGTGGCAGTCGTCAAAACCCCCCCTTCAAACGACCCGATGCCACTCCTCATATGACAGCTTTCGCAGGAAAACATGGTCCCGTCGACCGGTATGTCTCCCTTCACAATCGCAGTGACCGGTTCGCCTGACGGCAATATCCCCTTCCGGTAGATTTTTTCTCCGAGCATCAGGGCCTCTTGCTGCGAAAACCCGACGACTCCGATCGGTTCTTCTCCCGCCAAGGCAGCGCAGGCCCAGAAGAAAACCGCCAGAGCACAAAGAGTGTGCATCCACAGGTAGTGATTGTTCTTGTTTTTCCATAACATCATGTTTGCTCCGCCAGTCGGTATTCTTCCAGCACGTCATCACCGCGAATAAGCTCATTGATCCTGATCCACTTGCCGTCCCGCCAATTCCCGATTTTCTGTGGAGCGCCGATATTTCTTGTCGGCGGCGCTAGCCAAAGTTTCTTTTTGATCAAGGCACTGTCTCCCGTTGACTGGACCGGGGATTTTCAGTTTTCTGAGATAAAACTAACAAATTTAACAATAGCAATTTAAATTCTGGATGTAAAGTTGAGTACGGGGGAATTGGGGACATCCAGTTTTATACCCGGAAATTTCTCCAATCGGATTTTATTCATGTGCAATATGCCTTTTGTAACTGGCGCCGTCAAAATTTTTGCTGAATCGTTGCAAACGTAAAGACGGGGCAGAAAATTCTGCCCCGTCTTTGTTTTTACTTTGTTCTTTATTTTTTATCTTTTCGCAGCGGCCTTCTTGTCGGTCATGGGATCGCCGCCGAAGCCGAGCTCTTTCCACTTCATCCGGCTATTGTCGCCATGGCAGTCGAGGCACTTGAGGGCATCTTCCTTCGGCGAGACCATGTGGTTAAGCTTCCAGTACATTTCAGTCGGAGCAAAACCATATTCGCCGCTATAGGTAATCCCTTTTTCACGCATGACCGGGTTGGCGTCCATGCCGAGTCTGGCGGCCTTGTCCCAGTCGAAGGTGCTCCAGTAGCCGTCTGCACCGTAGACGCGGGCGGTAATGAAGACTTTGTTCTTTTTGTCGTAAATCTGTTTGCCGCGATGCACCTTGAACGGGGTGATCTTGGCGCCTTTGTCCTTGATCGTCGAGGTCGGATAGGCGATTTTGGTCACCTTGGTCGGATCGATCTTCTCTCCGGTCAGATTGACGTCGCTGGCGCCGTCCTGGTACCAGGCGTATTCGGGGACGACCATCTTGGCGTAGGTGAAAGATCCTTTTTTCTTCAGATATGAGTGTTTGTCTTCCGGAAGATCCTGTCCGGCAGTCGACCAGTCCCAGGACATCTTGGTCGCAATGTTCTTGGCGAAGTAAGGGATGTGGCAGGTCTGGCAGGCCACAGAGGCAGCGTGCTGGTTCAGGCGTGACTCCTTGTGGGGAGCGGACTCGTGACACTTCTCGCAACCGAAGTGACTCTTTCCGCCGGGGGAGACACCAAGGGAGTTGCCGGGAACCTGATGATTGCTCGTCTCGTGACAGGTTTGGCAGACAAAGTCGTTTCCGTCGGAATCCATATGGACGTCGGTCTTTTTGTCCGGGTAGGACATAGATGAATCAAGGTCACCGTGCTTGACGGCATCGCCGCCGCCGCCGAAGAAGTGGCAGACGCCGCAGTTATCGCGGACCGGTTTGCCGACGTTCTGGGCGACGCGGAGCAGATCGACGTTTTTGGCGGGGAGGCCGCCGGTGCCGGCCGCCTTGGAGTAGGTGCCGGTGGTATCGTGGCAGACGAGACAGTCGATATTTGACTTGTCACTGAAGTCGTAAGTATTGATGTCGGTCATGCCGTAGCCGGTGTGACAGGTTGCGCAGAAGATCTCGCTACCGGCAATGGCGGTGCAGAAATTATTAATGGCGTTGGCCTTGCCGCGCTTGACCTTCTGGCCGTGGACAGTCTGATCGAGGGTCCAGTTCCAATGCGCGGTCTTCATGAAGTCCCCGGCCTGTTTGTCATGGCATTTGATGCAGGCTTTGGTCACCTCTGGCCCGCTCTCCAGCGGGCCGGTGATGAACGCTGCGTGGTCGTTATCAGCCAGCGCCGAGGCAGCAGAAACGGCCAGTCCGAGGATGAGCACCGCTGCGGTCTTTTTCCAGTTTTTCATAAATTGACTCCTGTCTTAAATACTGACTTATATATATATCTATATGTGTATGAGCGAAAAATCGGGGGGAGGCTAACCTCCCCCCTGGGTTGAACCGATTAGAACTTGACGGTCAGTGAAGCATAGCCGTCCCAAGCAGTATCGGCGACCGGCAGCATCGAATAGGCGGTGCCGTCGAGAACATCCGAAACTTTTTGCGGAGCGCCGACCGGTGAGCCACTGTTAGTGTACTCGTAATCGTAGTAAAGGCCACCGACTTTGATGAACATATTGGGGTTGATGTCGAAGATGTAGTAAGCCTCACCAACATGACCACGGGTGGCAAGTTTGCTGCCGAGCATGTCATCCTGGGCCTGGGTGAAGGGGGTCCAGTACTTGGAGCCGTAGTTGTATTCGAGGCCGAGTTTGCCGGCCGGAGCCGGGATCTGCACACCGGCATAGATGCCGTAGCCGTCGTGATTGTCGTCGTTCTCAGCACGGGCCGGCATCATGATGACCTCGCTGCCGTCGGCATTGAGCTGTGCTTCAAAGACTGCGTCAGTTCCCATGCCGCCGAACAGACCCGCTTCGCCATTCGGACGCAGCTGGGTCCAGCCCAAGGAGCCGAAGTAGTTGAGGCCGTTATCCTCCTCGCGGGCCGCACCGATGCCGGCAAGCATGATGTCGCCGATGACGCTGGAGGGCTGATAGCGGGTCACGAAGTTGAAGGTCGGGAATTTTTGCATGTCCTGATACATGGTTGGGGCAAAGATCGCCGCGAGCTGGGTCGGGAAAGCAAAGGTTCCTTTGAAGCCGTCAACGACATCCATGGCGGCAAAGGCGGTCAACTGCACAAAGTTGGTGCCATCGTTGATGACGTCAACATTGAAGCCACCGAGATGGGTGTCTTTCGTAGTGATGTCGCCGTAGAGTTCACCGTTACCAACCTGTGATTCAAATCCCTGACCGTAGCAGAAGCGTACGACCTGACCTTCGACGCCGGTATGCTCGCCGAGTTTGTAACCGGCAGTGATGCCGTCAAAGTTGAAGTTGACGAGATGGCCGGAGGGAGTGCCGCCGCGCATTTCGTTTTCACGATACTGTCCCGGAGGGCCGTAGGTGGAGGGGCGGCGGCCGATGGAGAGATAGAGGTTGCTGCCGCCGATGTCCTTCCAGTCAAAGTAGGCGCGCTCGACGCGCAGGAAATCGCCGGTGGTGTTGCCGCCGTCGGTGCCGTCCATGGTGAAAGCATTCCAGGAATCGAAGACTTTGACCCCGGTCGAATCGCCCCAGTTTTTGTACATGGCGAGGCGACCGGCAAAGTCAACATTGTCAGCGACATTGGCCTTCATGTTCAGGCGCAGGCGAGTGGTGTAGAGGATGTCGTTGTCGATGTCGCCGGTTTTGGGCGCAGTGTTCAAAAGCGGGAAGGGACCGACGCCCGGAACCTGGCCGAGGCCAAAATAGTTATTCATCTTCGTGAATAGATCATAATACATTGCCTGGTTCTGGGTGTACAAGTTCGAAAACATCTTGTCCAGAGCCGACGGATTTTGTGTGTAATCGACAGCTACAGGGCCATTTGTCAGGGGATTTCCGTCGCCATCCGGATCATTCGGATTAAACGCGCCGAAAGTGCCGAGAGGATAAGAAGGTCCTGGGCCCATTGCCGCTCCGACCTTGTTAAAAAAGTCCGTATAGTCAACTTTGATCGCCGGATTCCAGGTTGAATCCTGATAATGCAGGGTATCGGCCTTGACGCGCAGATCGCCGGTGAACTGAATGCGGTCAGTAGCGGTATGTTTCTCGGTGGCGTCGACGCGACTGGAGATTTCAGCCAGTTCTTTGGTGAGCTCGTCGAGTTTGAGCTGTAATTCGGCGGTGCCGGTTTCAGCGCAGAGCACGGCCGGGGCGAGGAAGAGGGCGGTGGCGCAGATGGCGACAAACTTTTTCATCGTTAAGTCTCCTGAATTAAAATAGAAAGAAAAGATTAACCACAAGTCTGCGGCTGGTCAGAATCGGCCGCATGATCGTAGAGGTACTGCTGGATGTCTTTCATATCCGCGGGCGAGATATTCTTCACGGCATCAGGGTTTTTGCTGTGGACGTCTTTATCGAAGAAACGATCCCACTGTGCCTGAGTCTTGGAGAGAGGAGAGATCTCGCCGCCGACAGCTCCGGTGGAGTGACACTCTTTACAGTTCTTTTTGTAAAGGGCTTTCCCTTTTTTGGGATTTCCCCCTGTGGCGGCAAAAGCGAGGCCGGTGGCAAGGACAGTTGCAAGGAGAAGGACGATGAAGGTACGGATGGTGGTCATGATTTTTTCCTTTCGTAAAGAAACGTTGACTAGCACTCTTGTTAAAATATTACATAAAGTATGCCGAGTACAAGAACTTATTTTACGTTTTATATAACTATATGATTTCAAGAATGTATCCACAGTTTCAGGTGCATTTTAAAAATTCAGGATTTTTTCTTTGGTTGACTCAACGCTAAATGACGATACCTTACCGTCAATTGGCGGAGAAAGTCACTGCCGCAACTCAGTCAAGGTATGATCCGATGGTCTCTTGATGGAATTGCTCTGCTGATTCCTTCTGAAAAGTCCGCCGGTAAAAAAGTATTCTCAGGGCTCACTTCCCGTTTTCATGGGATAAAGCGCTGGATCCGCATTCCCCCAGTCGACGATGGAACCGGTGTAGTTGGCTACGTTTTTATACCCCATCAACCGACAGAGAAAATAGAAGAAGCCACTCCGATGACCTATTGTACTGTAGGCTACCATCTCTTTGTCCAGGGATATCCCTTGGTTTTCAAGGAGAATTTTTAACTCTTTGAAATTCAGTATCGTCTTGTCCGAATTGAAGCATTTACTATAAGGGAAGGAAATCGCACCAGGGATATGACCAAGTCGAGGGTCGGTGCTGTTAAGTTGCGTCCCTTGATACTCCTCATCCGTCCGCACATCGATGAGGATGAAACCATCGTCCGGGGTGGGAAGGAAGTGGTCGGCAACATATTCCTTGGTTACGTATCTTACCCCAGGGTTGACCTCAGATGTGAACACGGTCGCCGGAAGCGTTGCCGGTTCTGTCTCCCAGACCATATCTTGTTCTTTCCATTGGTCCCAGCCGCCATTGAGAATTGTGACGTCGGTGCAACCCAAATATTCGAGCATCCAGAAGAGGCGCCCGGCAGAGCCTCGGGAGGCGCTGGTATTATCGTAGATAACAATTTTACTGGTACGACTGATCCCCATGTTGCCCAGGATCGTTGCGAGTTCCTCGGAGGGGAGAAGCATTCCGTCCTTTTCGAAGATGTTAGGTTTGGCGAGTATGGCGCCGGGGATGTGCCCGGCATCATATTCGGCGTCAGAACGCCGCGCATCGAGGAAGATAACCTGCGCCGTATCCACCTCTGCCGGAGAAACCAAAAGCTCCTTGTTGGGAAAAAGGGACAGATCGCCCGTTTGCGGTGGCATCGGTTTTGTCTCACCTCCGCTATTACTGCCACATCCGGCGAGAAGAGTTATCAGCAGGGTTGTGAGTAATAACGAGACCAGGCAGTTGCGAAAGTTTCTCATCACACATCCTCCTTTTGTTGTTAAAAAAGCTTGTCAGTCAATATTTAACACGCCAATTCAGCTCATTTTTCTTCACTGCGTGCGGTTTGCAAGGCAGTACTCATGATGGCAACTTCCGGCTTGGCTGTTACTTCGAGGTAGTTGGAATAGTATCCGTAATACTCCAGATCCCGGGTCTGGACGGCATTGACGAGGATTCCCAGAATTTCTCCTTTCACCTCTTTCACCATGCGAATACTCTTCTTCACCATTGGATAGGTGGTGAGGCCGGCGCGGGCGACAACGATCATGCCATCGAAAAACCGGCACAAAACACGGGCATCCGCCACCGAGAGGATCGGTGGTGAATCACAGATAATGACGTCAAAGTCTTTTGCAAGATTGTCGAGCAGCGTTGCCATGCGATTTGAGTTAAGGAGTTCATAGGGATTGGGTGGGATCGGTCCGGCCGGTATAATGACCAGATTTTCATGGCTCCCCTTGTTGAGGATCGATTTATCGCTACTGCCGGCGAGGTAGCTGCTTAATCCGACCTGATTGTGAAGTTTGAAGACTTTATGCAGTGTTGGCTTGCGCAGATCGGCGTCGATCAGCAGGACCCTGGAGCCGGCCTTGGCCATGGTCAGGGCCAGATTGGTGGCAGTGGTGGTCTTGCCCTCGCCGGCAATCGAACTGCTGATTAAAATGTGGCGGGGGGGAATGTCCGCTGCAGACAACAACAGAGTTGTGCGTAAGGCGTTGTAGTTCTCGGTGAATTCCGAGCGGGGAGCCGTCCTGACGATCTCTTTCATGTTTCCGGCGACGCGGTTGAAGGTGATGCTGCCCAGGGCCGGAATTTTGAGGATGTCGGCGACGTCTTCTGCTGCCTTGATGCGGAGATCATGATGATCGAGGAAGAAAGCGACGGCAGCACCGCAACATAAGCCAAGGATCAGTCCGAGCAGAAGATTAAGCATGACCATGGGCCGCACCGGGCTCTGCGGGACTTTAGCGTTTTCGACGATGCTGATATTGACCGGCTGCCTCTCGCCACTGACGCTTTGGTCTTTGATCTTGGTCAGCAGGGCATCATAAAGTTGCCGGTTGGTGTCGATCTCCCGCTTGAGGACACTGTACCCCACATATTTTTCGTTCAATCCCAGGGCCATGCTCTTGGTCTGATTGAGCTGGCCGCGGATACTGTTTTCGTTGTCCCGGGCCAGTTCGTACTGATTCCGGAGTTTCTGGATGATCCGATTGATCTCCTGCCGGCGTTTCTCCTTGAGGATATTCAGGTCGGCAACGGCCTTGAGCATCATCGGATGCTTGGTGCCGTATTTGCTGGAAAGCTCCATATTCAGCTGTTCGGCCTGGAGAATCTGGGCACGCAGAACTTCCAGCGCCCCTCCTTCCGAGACAGCCAGGACGTTTTCCGCGGCATTAAGGTCCCCGGCAACGGCACGGACTTTGTCATACAGGAGTTTGTGCTCCTTGGTTCTCGATTCGGCGCTGATCAACTCCCGGCCTAACTGCGCCAGAGCTTCCGGGACAATGCTCATGCGATCTTCCAAGCTCACGAGATTGTTGTCTTCCATGTAAGTTTGCAGTCTTTTTTCACTGTCCTGTAATTTTTTGAGTTCGGCATCAGCTTTTGGCGTCAACCAGTTGAGGCTTAGGTGGGTTGCGTCCATTTTCATCTCAAGGGATTTTTCGAGATAGGCCCGGACGAAGGAGTTGGCAATCAAGGCGGCAAACTCCGGGTTAGGTGAAGAATATGTGACTTCGGTAATGCGGCTCCCCTGTACCGGTCTGACCCGGATATTTTGCAGGATCTGTCTGGCTACCTTGTCACTTGCGGTCCAGGCGTTGGGGTCAGCAGGTTCGCCATTGCCCTTCTCGACGACGGGGGAGGAGCGGGGAAACCATCCCCGGATGCTTTGCAGTACGGAACTGAACCGCGACGGACCCTCCGGCATTTCCCTGTCGGCGATTCCGGTTTCAAGGCCGAGGATATCGACAACGCGGCGGGCCACAGCATGGCTGCGGATCAACTGAAACTGGGTGCTGTAAAATTCCGGGTCCTGAGGCTGCACCCTGTTGCTGCCGGGCAGGTTATCGACTTCAACCCGTTCAATGATGACCTTGGCTGTTCCGTCATAAATAGGTGTAGACAGCATGGTCACCAGCAGAACCAGAGCAAAAATCCCGCCGCCGACGGCGGCAACGATCTGCCAGCGTTTGTGTAAGACCTTTAAATAGTCCTGCAAATTGCGATTACGGTCGTACATCACAACACTCCCTTCCTCACTGCGACCCTGCGTGATCAAGACGCAAGATCCCGCCTTTCATGTAACTCTTTTCTAAAAGAAGCTTTCAGGGACGACCATGACGTCCTCCGGCATCAACTTTTCGTGGAGAGGAACTTTTTCAAGAATTTGTTCAACGCCATTGATTTTACGGATGATTTTGATCTTGCCTTGTGAGGCCAGGGCAGTGAAGCCGCCGGCCATAGTAATGGCCTTGATCACCGTAGTGTCGGGCTCGACGGGAAGTGCCGAGGGGCGATTGACCTGTCCGGTGACATAGATGACTGCCGCCTTGGGGATAGTGATCGAGTCTCCGTCCAGCAGTAGCAGATTGACGGTTTCGGAGCCGGACTGCAGCAGTTCGGCGATATTGACTTCAATATTCTTCTCCCCGGCGGTTCCGTTCGCCCCGTTACGACGGATTGTCGCGTTGTGTCCGGCACCCCGGGTCAGACCGCCTGCTTTTGAAACCAGTTCCAGCAGTGTTGTCGGGCCGCTCAGTTCGTAAAGACCGGGGCGGACCACTTCACCGATGATGAAGACTTTCTTGCTGCGGAATTCCTGGACAAAGACCGATGCCTGCGGGTTGACGATATAATCGTCACCGAGTGCTGCCGCAATCGTCTGCGAAGCGCTGGAGGGGGTCAAGCCACCGACCTGAACCCGTCCGGCCAGCGGCAGGAGGATATATCCTTCGTTATCGACCCGGGCAACCGTCATCAGGTCAGGATGATCGTAGATCGATATTTTCAGGACATCACCCGGACCAATCTGGTAATCGCTCTCAGCGCTGCCGGCGAGAGCACTCCAGAATGTCAGGAAGAGAAGTGACACGATAATGACAATAAGACGATGAATGTTCATGGCTAACCTCTTCTTTCGTTAAATCTGTGACGCGCGCCCGGCAATCTTTCACCCGTTACCCCTTGCTTAAAAAAAACTTTCGGGGATAACCATGACATCTCCCGGCATCAACTTTTCATGCAGTGACACCTTTTTAAAGACTTTCTCAACGCCATTGACTTTACGGATGATCTTGATATTTTTTTGCGCCGCCAGCGGGGTAAAGCCACCGGCCATGGTAATGGCCTTGATGACCGTAGTCTCAGGAGCGACAGTGAAAGCTGAGGGCCGGTTGACCTGCCCGGTGACATAGACCACCCTGCTGTGGAACTCCTGAACAAAGACCGATGCCTGCGGGTTGACGATATAGTCGTCACCGAGTGCTGCCGCAATCGTCTGCGAAGCGCTGGAGGGGGTCAAGCCACCGACCTGAACCCGCCCGGCCAGCGGCAGGAGGATATATCCTTCGTTATCGACCCGGGCGACCGTCATCAGGTCGGGATGATCGTAGATCGATATTTTCAGGACATCACCCGGACCAATCTGGTAATCGCTTTCAGCGCTGCCGGAGACAGCACTCCAGAAAATCAGGAAGGTCAGCGAAACAATAATGACGATAGGACGATGACAATTCATGACGGACCTTTTTTTTTCGTTTAGCTCTTGACGTCACATCCGGAAACTATTTCAGAGTGCTGCAGTCGCCTGAAGAAAGACGGTGTTGTTACTATAATCTTCACTGTCAAAGTTCGAGTCGCGCTGCCGGTACTCATAGCCGAGCCTCAAATCTATCCAGGTGAGGGGTGAAAAGCCGAGAGTGACACGACCGCCATACTCATCATGATAATAATTCGAGGCGATTCGGTTGCCGATGGTCACTGTGCCGTTGTAGTCGTTACGGTTGAAAAAAAGGCTGGCATCTCCTGATACTCTCGCCGTCATCCGCTGCCGATAGCCGAGGAGCGCACGATGCGAGAGGATGCCTGTTGCGCCGATCTGGTCTGTTTCCAGAATGCGTCGCGTCCCTTGCACATAGAGGGAGGTCTTTGGAGAAAAGAAGTAATCGAGTTGTCCCTCGGCGAGAAAATCATCGGATTCAACTGAGTCGTAGTCCTGCATACCGTAACCGACTTTGACGCGGCCGCGCGTGTTGGCGCTGGTCTGCATCTGCATCCCGACATAGTAGTTGTTGTGTTTGGTGTCGACTTTGCCCGCTTCGTCATAATCGATATTTATGTATTCTCCCTGGATAAAGAGGGCTGTTTTGGGTGTTGCCTGAAAGAAGAGATAGCCGGAATAGCTGTTGTCGTTACGGTCGCGATATAAGTTGCTGGCGTCGGCATAATTCAGAGTGTAGCGGCCATAATCGGCACGCAGCAGCATCTTTGGCGTTAACCGGCTGACCAGGATGGCGTTGAAGAGATTGGCGTCAAAGGTATCGAGCGTGCCGGCAGCCTTCCCTCCGGTTCCATACGGGTCGCTGTTCCGTTCAAAGACATCAACAATTTCCAGGGACAGGCCACGGCGGGCGCTGAGTTTGAGCATCCCCTGAAGGCGATGGTCGACACGGTCTTCGTCCTGGTATTGATCATATTTAAAGATGTTGGCCTGATACAAGGCGTAGGCTTGTACGCGACGTTCTCTTGCCGCGGTCAAGCGACTGAGGCTCAAACCGCCCGGTGCAGTGTTTGAAGTGCCGATCTCCGGCATTCTTTGATTGCGGGCCGGAAGTGCCAGCCAGATTCCCGGGGTGATGACGGCGTAGAGATCCGACTGTTCGTTACCGGCCGTGCGAAACAGGTTGCTGGTGTAAAAACCGCTGAGCGAAAAAAATGGATGGATATAACCGGTCCTGCCGCCGAAAAGGTTGGTAGTGTCAGGAGCTGGATTGTCGACAGGGGCGGCCGTCCCTGGTGCGTCAGCGTTTAAAGGGATCGATTCAGCTGGGGCGGTTGTCTCTATGACTGTCTCTGGAAGAACCTCCTGCCCCCAGGCGAATCCGGAGAGGAGTGTCAGGAGCAAAGTGGTGAGCAAAGAATTCCTGCACATGAGGCGCTCCCTTCAAGCTGATTCCACGGCAACTTGTGAAATATTAATAACCGGTGACCTGACAACACTTAAGCGACTGATCGGGATCGGTTGGCCATCTTTTGCGGAATGGTACTCCGGGACCAGCGAGCGAATAAGTTTCGTAACCTGATCGCTGTCCATAACAGTGCAGGCATTATTCAGCCGATCAAGCTGCAGGTTCAGTTCGGCCAGATTGTGATGGCAGGCCCGTGCAACACAAATTTTTTCATGACTGGTCGGCACCACGCCCTCTTCGTCCAGAAGGAGTTCTTCATGGAGTTTTTCGCCGGGGCGCAGGCCGGTAAAGACCAGATCGATATCCTGGTAGGGGGTCAGACCTGATAAGCGGATCAATTCTTCCGCCAGCTGAACAATCCGCACCGGTTCGCCCATATTCAGGACGAAAATTTCCCCGCCGTGCCCCATACTGCCTGCCTGCAGAACAAGCTGGACGGCTTCCGGGATGGTCATGAAAAAACGGGTGACTTCCGGATCGGTCACGGTGACCGGGCCGCCCTTGAGAATCTGATTTTGGAAGATCGGCACGACACTGCCGTTACTGCCAAGAACATTGCCGAAGCGGACGGTGACGATGCTGGTGCGGCTGTTGGCGGCCAGAGCCTGGACGTAGATTTCCGCCGCCCGTTTGCTTGCACCCATGATATTGGTCGGATTCACCGCCTTGTCCGTTGAGATCATGACAAAGTGATCGACCTGGTAGCGATCTGCCGCGTTGACAACATTACGGCTGCCGATGACGTTATTCTTGACTGCGGCCACCGGGTTGCATTCCGACATCGGGACATGTTTATAGGCGGCGGCATGAAAGACGACTTCGGGACGGAAAAGCTTGAAAACGAAGTCGACTTTGGCCACGTCGCGGACATCGCTCAGGCTGGGGACAAACTCCACGGCGGGGAAGGATGCTTTCAGTTCGCGCTCAACATCGAAGAGCGGAGTCTCGGCCTGATCGAAAAGGACGACGGAGGATGCCCCGAATCTGGCAACCTGACGACAGATTTCCTGACCGATGCTCCCGGCAGCACCTGTGACCAGAACTCGTTTTCCTCCGAGATATTGCTGAATATTGCTGACGTCGAGGTGAACGGAAGGGCGCCCCAGCAGATCCTCCAGCTTGACGTCGCGGACATGCTGGATGGAAACATCTTCATTGAGAATTTCACAGACATTCGGGAGGATTTTAGAGGTCACGCCAAACTTTTTGCAGGTCGCGACAATCTGACGCAGTTGTTTGAGTTCCAGTACCGGGTTCGCGAGAATGACCTGATCGATCGAAGCGCGGCGTAGCAGTTCACCCAATCCCTCGATGTCGGAAAGAACCTGGACGCCATGAAACCAATGGCGCAGGCGACTGGAATCCTGATCGACGAGTCCTACCACGTCCCAGTTCAGCTTCCGGCTCTGACGGATTTCGCGGATAATCGTCTGAGCGACGGCACCGGAGCCGACAACGATAATGCGTTTCATCGTTTCATGGCAGTTTTTGCTGTAGTTACTGGCGAATTCCCGGCCAAGCCGCACTGAGACACGCAATCCGCTCATCAACATAAAGCAGAGGAGACCATCAAGGATCAGAATCGACCAGGGGACTGTCGCCGGGAGAGGGCCGAAGCTGACATAAAGGGCAAAGAGTGCCGAACCGGCTATATTGGCTTTGACCAGCGCGATCAAGTCGGGAAGCGAGACGTAGCGCCACCAGCCGCTGAAGAGGTGAAGCAGGGAGAAGGTGGCCAGTTTTATGGTGATCAAGGGGAGTAGCAGTGGTAACAGGAACGGACTGAGTTCGCTTGGAAAGACACCATCAAAGCGGAGAGAGATGGCCAGAAAAAATGCGGTCAAGACAATGATGATTTGCCCAATCAGAATAAGGGATATTCGTCCATTGACCGTCAGTCTGTTTATCATAATGGCACCCGTCGCGAAATAAAAAGAAACACACATTAGATGTCTGTAAGTTGTTTAGAAGGATAAAACGCTTATGCCTGACGGCAATTACCTGTTGGGTTGAGCATGGGAAAAAATTGGTATAGAAAAAATTTAAACTAAAGTTTCATCAACTTGGCAAGGCGGTGATAACGGAGTTGTGCAGGAGGGGGGGGAGGCCGGGGGAGGGGATCAACGTCATAGCTTTAGCACGGTAAACTACTGCATTTGCGAGAAACCGTCCGGGAAATAGTTCGGGGCACAAAGTGCCAGCTTGAGCCGGCTGGATACGCCGAATTTTTTGAAGAGGTGGTTGCAATGCGACTTGACCGTCTGTTCGCTGATAAAGAGTCTTTTGGCAATCTCCTTGTTAGTAAAGCCGGAACAGACGTAATTGAGGATATCGATTTCCTTCTTGGTCAGATGGATGTCGTGCTGTTTGTCGGTGTTGCGGCGTAAGACCTCGCGCAGGGTCTGATGGTCGATCCAGAGTTCGCCTTCGTGAAGTTTTCTGATGGCCTTCATGAGTTGCTTGCTGTCGGCATCCTTGGGCAGAATCCCTCCCAGTCCCTCGGCAATCATCGACTTGACCGTATCACTGTTGAGATCCATCCGATCATTGACGAGCAGCACTTTTCTGCTGTCTCCTCCCGAGAGGAACTCAAGAACCTTTCGGCAGTTTGCCATGTCGGAGATGATAACGTCGGGGTCGAGCTCCATCAGTTTTTTAATGTCCTGATCATTGCAGGCGATCCCCCAGACCCGAAGCTCATCGTTTTCATCCAGAAGGCGTTTCAGCCCTTCTGCAAAAAGATAAACCTGGCAGCAGATGATGATATTCATTTGCATGGCCTTCTCCTTCTCGACTCTTTTTTTAACCGGAAAGTTGTTTAAACCTTAACAAAGGTTCATCAAACATCAAGCAATAAAATGTAGAAATAGCTGTTTTTGCGAATTTAATCTTCAGCGGCACCTTATATTTCAGTAAGTTCCGGGAGTCATGATCGCCTCGACCACCTTGCCGGTCTGGATGATGTGGTCCTCCGTGAGGGTCGGATGGACCAGGAACATCAGGCTCGTTTCTCCGAGACGGCGTGCCACCGGCAGTCGCTCGGGCGGGCTCAGCCCCGCCGCAATAAAGGCCTTTTCCCGGTAAATTTCGCTGCAGCTCCCACTGAAGCAGGGGATCCCGGCAGCGTTGATCGCGGTTATAAGTCCATCTCTCGTTACGACCGCGGGGAGATCGCTCTCCTCGACAAAGGTGTAGTATTTGTAATAAGCATGAGCGATTTCGGCCGATGGGATGGTGACCCGCAAGCCGTGAATATTCTGGAAAGTATCCGTCAGGATGGCGGCATGTCGTCGTCTGATGGCAAGCCAGGAGGGTAGTTTCCGTAACATAATCCGGCCGATAGCCGCCTGCATCTCGGTCATGCGCCAGTTGGTACCGAAGGAATGGTGCAACCAGCGAAAAGCCGCTCCCGATTCGCCGCAAAATACCGTGTTGTAATCTTTGCCGTGATCCTTGTAGGCCCAGGCTTTTTGCCAGATTTCCGTATCATTGGTCGTCAGCATCCCTCCTTCTCCACCGGTGGTCATGATCTTGTCCTGGCAAAAGGAGAAGGCAGCTACGTCTCCCAATGAACCGACGGGGCGCCCCCTGTAACTGGCGCCCTGCGCCTGGGCGCAATCTTCGATGACCTTGATGTTGTGAGCACGGGCCAGTTCCAGCAGGGGATCCATGTCGCAGGGCCAACCGGCAAGATGGACGGCTATGATCGCCCTGGTTCGGGGGGTAAGCAGCGGCTGCACCGTCACAGCACTCAGGTTTTGACTGTCGGGGTCGATATCCGCAACCACCGGTGTGGCGCCACGCACAACAACGGCACTGGCTGAAGCGATAAAGGTGCGACTGCTGACGATGACCTCGTCGCCCGGTCCGATGCCCAGGGCGAGCAAGGCAAGTTCCAGAGCAACGGTGCCGTTGGCGACGGCAATGGCATGACGGCACCCGGTAAAGGTCGCGAATTCCTGCTCAAATAGCTCATTCTCCTGTCCTGTCCAGCGGTTTACCCGTCCGGAACGCAGTACGGCAGTGACGGCGGCAATTTCTTCCTCATCGAACCGGGGCCAAGACGGGAAAGGCGGTATGATTACGTCTGGCGGTCTTTGTTCAAGGGGTTGAAGTTGGTTCATAGGACACCTCGCACGCAGAGGGGAAAGCTTTGTTAGCAAGTCATTTCTGAACAGGCTTCAGCCTGCACGAGTCAGAGCGGTTGAGTTTCATCATCCTTACTTATTTGTGTAGTGCGGAAGTGCCAGCAGGGGATCAATCACAGCATTGCTTTTGACCTCCGGCCGCACCTTCCCCCGTAACAGTTCGCCCGCCAGATGGCCGATGCGCTGCATGAAGGGGAGTGGGTCACGTCCGCTACAAATGGCCCAGACATGCGCTTCCCGATAGGGTTTGAGGTAATCCCTCAACGCATACGGTTCGTCACGATAATGTTTGAGGCTATAGCCGATATCACGGGCCAGGTCGATCCAGTAGACCCCGCTTTTAAAGATTTGTGCTTGCGGCAGTTCCCCATAAGCTTGGTGCTTGTACTCCAGCCAGGGGAAGTTGATGCCGCAGTTGACCGCCAGTGCGGTTGAGAGATTGTGCCGCCCATTGATCTCCATGAGTGTGTATTCATTGTCTCGGATATCCCGTTTGAACTCTATGCAGGCATATCCGGAATAATTCAGGGCCTGTATCAAGCGCCTGCCGGGTTCGAGAAGTTCATTAATCTGACGGCTGCGCACGACCCGGGGAGAGCCGAAGCAGGGGGGAGCATTACGAACATGGTCAGCCGTAAATTCAACTAAAGTTTTCCCCTTGATGGCATAACAGTTGTAGTTGGCCCCTTCTTTGTCGCCGCCGGGAATGTATTCCTGGATCATGACCTCAAGGCCGGCTTTGGCGACACGATTATAGCCATCGAGCAGCTGCGCCGGAGTCTCCACGAAAAACATCTTGGTGCCGAAGCAGGCGTGAAAGAGATGACTCTGCGCCGGTTTGAGAAGACAGGGGAAAAGATCTTCATCACAGAAACTTTGTAGATCAGCAAGTGAATGCGGGATCAGGGTGTGAGGGATCCTGACTCCCTGCGTTGCGGCAAGCGGGTAGGTCATTCGCTTGTCAACGACTTGGCAGGCGGTCGCATAATCGGGGCAGGCGACCCGGAAATGGCGGCTCAACCTCTCTTTGTGGCGAGCGGTGACGAGGAGGGTTTCATCCGAGACCGGCATGATGACTCCTCCTGACCATTTGGGCGCCAATTGCATGATCTGTGCGACAAAACCTTCCTCGTCCTGCTGCGGATCCGGAGCCAACAGCGCCTGGGTTGCATAGCGCGAGCGCTGCGCGATGTCGCACGAATTGTAATGCACAACCACCAGCGGTACGCCCTGTTGTCCGAGGGCTCTGACGACCCCGAGCGCCATGGTTTGCGCCGAGAGAATAATGGCCGGAATGACTTTATTCATCTGTGCCCCACATTTTTTTTGGCACGATCCGGATGAAATGCCAGGCGGGTAATGAGCGGCAAATGATCTGAACCGTAAGCCTCCTCTGCCGTGGCCGTATCCAGGGCAGTAAAGTGATCACTAAAAAAAATATGATCAATACGAACGAGAGGGAAAAAGGGAATCTGTCTGTTTTTCATATGGAGGGCCTTCGGGAAAGTAAGGCCGAATCCCTGTCCCGCCGCATTGTGGGCATTGTGCAGATGGCGGGAAAGGAGTTTGAAGATCTCAGACTGCTCCGGTGAGTTGAAATCACCGCCAAGGATGACGGGGAGTTCGCAGGGGAGAATGTCTTCCCGTAATAAATCAGAGAGTTGTCGATCCCGGCGTGCCCAGTTGCCCCAGGTGGGGTGAACATTGAAGATCATAACGGTGCCAAAGGGCGCTTCCGCACTGACAACCTGAACCTTGGCCTTATTTCTTTTGGCCCAATGACTCTGGAGCGGATAACGGCTGACCACCGCTTGCAGTAATTCCGGATGATAAATTTTGTTCATGGTCTCGCCGGTCAAGCCGGAAATTTCATCCAAGGATCGGGCCAGATTTTCAAATTGTGATGGCATGATCTCCTGGAGGAGGAGAATGTCCGGGTCGTGTTCTGCAACCGCTCCGGCGATGCGCTCCGGGCTTGAGTTTCTCGACCAGACGTTAAAACTCATCACTTTCAACGCGTCGTTCGAGGCATGGACAACATTGTGCCGGGGCAGCAGCAGCGGTGCGTAAGTGTAAAGAATAATACCCAGAGAGACGCCGAGGACGACCGATAACGACCACTGGCGCATCAGCAGGGTCCAGACTGTTGCGGGGAGGAGAATGACAAGAAGCCAGGGCATCAGATAACCGGTATATCTTCCCGGGAAAAGATCGTCGCCACTCCACCAGTGCAGAGCCAGGCCGATAAGAACGGCCAGACCGAAGGTCCACAAAACCTTCCAGCTCAGCATGATGATACTTGATGTCATGCGTCCTCTTTCCTTCATCGCGAATCTTCTTCTTTCGCTAAAGGGTTCATAGATCTTTTGCGACTTCGCTTACTCTTTGGCATGGGCGGTTTCATAAAGAAGAAATCTTTGTACGACAAAATGAGCTTTCTCCTCGTAGCCGATCAGTCGGTGCACCCAGAGTGCCGGCACATTTTGAGCGGCAAAATAGCCATAGGCTTTGTCAAAGCCCTTATCGCGCAGAGTGAAAAGGACGCTGGTGAGAAACCAGGTCGTCAGAGAATTTCCCCGCTCTTTTGGATCGACGTGCATATCGAACATATAAACTTCATGCTCTCCCAGATCGATTCCGAACCACTGCAGATGCGGGTGGAGCCGGGGAGTACGGGCTGTGGCGCGCGTGACATACCAAAGGTCGCCGATGACCACCCCGTTACGCACTATGGCGAAGGAGCGGTAGCCAAGGAGAAAACAACGTTCAACCCGCTCCCGGCGACTGCGCAGTGGATAGTGCAGATCAAGGGAGTAAAAATTATCCGGACCCAGGTCGAGAAGGACCGGCAGGGCGCCGCCCGGTGCTTTGGCCGGGCGTAGCGTTGCGAGGTTTTTGACTACCGGCACCGCCTCCTCGCATTTGTAAAGGGTGAACCAGCAGGCGGACAGGAAGCCTTCCTGCCGATAGTGCTCAATGAACTGGAAAAATTTGATTCGCAGCAACGTCATCATTTTCTTTCGTCTCCTTTCTGAGTATGTAGTCAGAATTGGTCGCGCCAATGCACACCAGCAACTCTTCTGCCGGTCCAACGGCTGCCTTTTCCAGGGCGATAAAGAGTCTGATGAGGGATTTCCACGGTAATTCATAAAGAGCATCGGAGCCAAAGACGATGCGTTCCGGCTCAATTCGCGATAGTACCAGACCGATGATTTCTGCTGATAAAGCCGACACATCGACAAAAAGATGGTCGTAGCGGCGTAAAAGATTTTCCAGTCGCGGCAGAATAAGGGAGTCAACCTGCTGACGTTCCAGACCAAAAGCTCCGGCATGGGCGATGACCACCGGATACGAGGTCAGATTGAAATCGATGCGGTCCATATTCTCCAGCAGCCCAAAGCACGGGGCGCACGGCTCGACAATGTTCGGGTAGGTGCCGCCATGAATAATGACAGGGAGTCCCGTCTTGCCGGCAGCAGCCAGGATGGCTTCGATGCGTGAAACCCCGGCCGAGGTACAAAGGTTTATAGCGGACAGGCAGGGGTGCACTTTGACCGCGCGGATTCCCCAAAGCCTGATAGCCCGAAATAGTGTCGCCTCGATATCCGCATCGGCGGTCTCCACCGGAATGGAATAGCCGAGCAGAAACCGCGGATCGTCAGCGAATATTCTCGCCAGCAAAGCCATGTCTTTCTCGGCATTGGTGCCGGGACGGGTGACCGGCAGGAGCAGCCCCCGGGAAATCCCACTGATCCGCAGTTGATCCCCGAAGCAGCGCGGACCGGTATGGACGTAGAGGCGCCGCAGTCCCAGCATCGCCAGCCGCCCCTGCAGGGCTGCCGGCAGGTCGTGCGCAACATCGGTTTGCGGAGTTAACTCCATTTCGCCGACCCCGGGGGGGAGATAGCAAAGGTCGGAGGTACTCCAGATGCCGGTCGTCTGCTGATTTTCAGCGTAGCGGCCCGCCCCGAAGACCACCTCAAAGGGATGCATATGCAGATCCGTCAGCTGGTGTTCGGCACCGATCGCCCGAATGATCGTCAGATAGCGCTCAACGTCTGCTTTGCCTAGATTCATAACCCTCTTCCTTATTTGAATTCCATCGCCTGCAGAGCCTGGCGGTCGACCTTCCCCCGGGGACAGCGCGGCAGCCTGGCGACGCTGCACAGGCGGCGGGGGATCATGTAAATGGGAAGTTGCTGTTTGAGCTGTTCAAAGGCCGCGGTGGTGTCGGCGCTCAGCTCCCCTTCGATAAAGGCGACCAGTTCCCGGAGGTCCTGGTCGCCGACAGCCATGGCGGCGACGGCCACATCGTTGACTCCCGGCAGGGCGGAAAGCGCATGCTCGATCTCACCCAACTCGATCCGGTATCCCATAATTTTCACCTGATGATCGGCGCGGCCGACAAACTCGTACGCTCCGTCTGCTCTTCTGCGGGCCAGATCACCAGTGCGATAAACGCGGGCGCCGGGACGGAAGGGATCGGGCAGAAAGGCCCGGGCGGTCTTCTCCGGGGCATTCAGGTAGCCGCGGGCAAGCCCGGCGCCGCCGATGAAGAGTTCGCCGATTTCCCCGTCGGGAACAGGATCAAGATCGTGCCTGAGGAGATAGACGTAGGTGTCAGAGCAGGGGTAGCCGATCGGGATCAATTCCTGCGGGCTGCCGGGCAGCGCTTCGATCTGGTGAAACAGGGAAATTCCGGTGGCTTCTGTCGGGCCGTAAACATTGTAGAAAACTTTTTCGGGGAAGACCTCCATCCAGTGGATCAGCCAGCGGGTCGCCAAAGACTCGCCGCCATAAAGGAGCCTCCGCAGTGCCGGGAGTCGGCCCGGCCGCAGCACGCCGGCGCGGGCGAGATACATCAGCAGGGAAGAGATACCTTTCCACAGGGTGACCTGGTGTTGCTCCATGAAGACGACCAGTTTTTCCGGAAAGAGCGCCAGCGCTTCTGTGGCGATAAAGAGGGTGGCGCCGCGGCGCAAGGTGGTGAAGACGTCAAAGGTCGACATGTCAAAATGAAACGGCGCCGTACAAAGGATGCGGTCCGATGCATCGATAGCAAAACGGCGCACCGCCCAGTCGATGTAACTGCGGATGTTCCGGTGCAGAATCATTACGCCTTTTGGTTGGCCGGTCGAGCCCGAGGTGTAGAGGATATAAGCGAGGTCGTCATCGGCCTCTTCCGTCAGCGGTCGCTCCGCCGGATAACCGTCAATCCAGGTCTGATCGCGCTCGTTCTCACCTGCGTCGGCCACCGCTGCACCGAGACAGATGATCGGCAGCTCCGCTCCGGCAACGCTTCTGGCCAGGGATCGGGTCGTTGCATCACAGATAAACGCCCGCGGTTCACAATCGTGCAGGATGCTTCTGGCTCTCTCGGGGGGAGATTTGGGGTCGATCGGCACATAAACGGCGCCGGCCCGGAGGATGCCGAGCAAGGCGGTGAGGCAGTGCACCGAACGCGACAGGCAGAAAACAACCCGATCCTGCGTCTTCACCCCCAGGCCGCACAATGCCTGGCCGAGACAGTTGCTTCCTGCGGCGAGTTCCGCATAGCTCAGCGTCAGTCTGCCGTCGTGTACGGCGATCTTCTCCGGAGTCAGCGCGGCCCAGTGATCGATTTCATGGTGAGCGGAGAGTCGGTTCATAACGTCAAAGTCCAATAAAGCGGGAGATGATGTTCTGTTGCATCTCGCTGGTTCCGGAGTAGATCGTGGCGGCAATGCTGTCCCGCAGGTCGCGCTCGACTTCGTATTCCTTCATATAGCCGTAGCCACCGTGAATCTGCACCGCGTCGAGACAGGCCTTTTTCAGCGCTTCGCTGATATAAAGCTTGACGATGGAGGCTTCCAGGGCCGCCCGTTTGTGCTGATCCTTGGTTGTCGCCACCTTGTAAAGCATCAGTCGACCGAGTTCGAGGGCGATCTTCATCTCGACGATCTTGCTGGAGACCGCCTGAAACTTGCTGATCGGCTGGCCAAATGCAGAACGCCCCTTCGCATAAGCAACGCTGGTTTCAAGGATCCGCTCCAGGGTGCCGAGATGCGCGGCAGGGAGGAGGCAGCGCTCCCATTCCATCGATTCGTTGAAGAGGATGGCCCCCTGTCCGGAGCTCCCTACCAGGTTCTCAGCCGGTACCGGGCAATCGGCGAAGACCAGTTCCCCGTTCTGCAGGGTGTCGAGCCCCATCTTAGCCATCGGCGGGCACTGGGTAAAACCGCCCATCCCCTTTTCGACGACCAGGCAGGAGATGCCGCTGATGCGGCTCACCTCCGGGTTGGTGACGGCGAAGACGAGGACCACATCGGCGACCGGACCGTTGGTAATGAAGATCTTCGTGCCATTGAGCCGATATCCTCCCTCTGCCCGCTCAGCCCGGGTGCGCATGCCGAGGGCGTCGGAACCGGATCCGGCTTCAGTGATCGCCTGGGCAAAGATCTTTTCGCCGCGCACGAGGGGTGGCAGATAGCGGCGCTTCAGCTCTTCACTGCCGAAGGAGTTGATCTGCATACCGCAAAGGATCTGGGTGCAGACGGCGTGGACCAGCCCTGCATCTTTGCAGGCGTAGCCAAAAGCTTGTGTCGCCACGACTGTGGTCAGGAAATCGGCGCCGCAACCGCCGTATTCCTCGGGAAAGGGGAGGGCCATCAGCTGCATTTCAGCGCATTTCTGCCATGCTGCGTGCGGGAATTCATTCCCCTCGCCACACTCGGCTAGTTCCTGGCGGGCGAAGCGAATAATCGAGTCCCGGATCTCCGTCTGTTCCTCATTCAGGGCGAAATTCATCGTCATGCTCCTGCCGACAATCCGGCCTTGCGATCGATCAAAGCAGAGATGGTACTGATGCTGGAAAAGTTCTCCGGCGTCAGATCGTCCCCTTCGATGTGGACAGAAAACTTCTCTTCGAGAAAGCCCAGCAGTGTCATGATGCCGAAGGAATCGATGATTCCCTGCTCTAGAAGCTGATCATTATCGGCGATGGTGGTGTTGGCCCCACCAACCGCGAGCTCCGTGGCGATGAAGTGACGAATGGAATCTTTGCTCATAATGGCCTCCGTTCAATGTCGATGAATCCGCCCGGCAGGCAGGCATCGGCGAGTAATTCTGCGACGTCGTGAATGCGTATATTTCCTTCTCCTCCGTCCTCTTTGAGACCATCCGCCAGCATCGTCAAACAAATGGGACAGGCGGTTGCAATGACCTGGGTGCCACAAGCCTTGAGCTCACGGAAGCGCTCGCCGCGCATAGTGTCGCCAGTCCGTTCTTCCAGCCAGAAGCGGCCGCCCCCGCCACCGCAACAGAAGGTCTCCTGACCGTAACGCGGCGCTTCGACCGGGTTTTGACCGAGGGCTTTGGCCAGCAGGAACCGGGGCTCGGTGGTCATGTCGTGGTAGCGGGCCAGATAGCAGGAATCGTGATAAACGACGGCTGCGCTGCGGGGCGCGACAAGGATCGGCAGTCGCCCCTCACCCACCAGGCGTTGCAGGAAGGCAGTATGATGGACCACTTCCCATTGCCCGCCGAAGGCCGGGTATTCGTTCTGCAAGGTGTTGAAACAGTGGGGGCAGCCGGTGACGATCGTTCTCACCCGGTAGGGGGAAAGGGCCGCAATGTTCTTTGCCGCCAGGGACTGGAAGAGATATTCATTGCCGGTCCGCCGCGCGGCATCACCGCAACAGCTTTCCTGCGCCCCGAGGATGGCAAATTTGATTCCGGCCTGGTGGAAAAGGAGGGCCTGCGCTTGCGCCGTGCGCCGCGCCCGGTGGTCGTAAGCCGCGGCGCAACCGGGCCAGAAGAGTATTTCGGAGTCGGGTGCGTCGGCCAGCAAGGGGATATCGAGTCCCTGCGCCCAATCGCCGCGCCCCTGGCGGGGGAGGCTCCAGGGATTGCCGCTGCTCTCCACGCTGCGGAAGGCGGTCTGTAACTCTGCCGGAAAGTGCGATTCGGCGAGGACGAGGTGGCGCCGTAAATCGACCAGTCGCGGCACATGTTCAATCGCCATAGGACACTGGACTTCGCAAGCCCGGCAGGTGGTGCAGGCCCAGAGCGCTTCCTCTTGAACCGCAGTGCCGGCAATAGGCTCCGGTGATTTGTTTGATAATTGCGTACAGAGCGCTTCGCCGAGCTCTTTGGGCGACAGCGGTTTCTTTGTCAGCCAGGCCGGGCATTGCGTCTGACAGCGGCCGCAGCCGGTACAGACATCGGCATCAAGGAGCCGTTTCCAGTGGAAGTCTTTGATCGTGCCGACGCCGAAAGAGGTGGCATTTTCATCGCTGAAATCGAGGGGGATAAGAGCTGCTGCCCCCTGGCGGTCAACAAAGAAGAGGGCGGCGGTGCCGCTGGCAAGATGGAAAAGGCGGGTAAAAGGGATGACGGCAATAAAGACAAGGGCAATGCTCAGATGCCCCCACCACAAGCCCTGATGCAGGGTTGAATAGCTCTGGGGTTCGAGGCCGGAAAAGAATGATGCTACCCCGTAGCCGACCGGCGACCATCGGGCCCAAAGGTCGTCATCGCGGGAAAGCCGGACTCCTTCCAGGAGCAGGCCGGTCAGCGGCAACAGGGCGATCAGCACCAGCGGCAGGGCGCTGCCGGCCGGCCGGCTCAGCTCCACCGGCTGCTTCACCCAGCGGCGCCAGACGGCGATGCTGACTCCCGCCAGCACCAAAAGGGCGAAGAGGTCGAGAGCAAGCTTCAGTCCGAGATACCAGACACCGCTGAAGGTCGGCAGTCCGAAATGTTCCTGCAACATGACGCAGAGGGTGGCGAGAAAGAAGAGCGCGAAGCCCCAGACGATAAAAGCGTGAAAATGCCAGGGATGCTGCGCTCTCCGGAAACGGCGCTGCGTCAGGATATCGATCACGACTGCCAGGATGCGGGTCAGGGGGCGATCAAGCCGATCCCTGAGTTTGCCCTGCCCCAGGCGCCAGCGCCGTACCTGCCGCTCTATCCCAATGGCGAAGACCACCACAGCAATGGTCGCCAGCAGGTAAAGGAGCCAGTACATCTGGCTGTAGGTGCCCAAAGTTCGGGTGATTTCCATGACGACACTTTCAGGCGGCGTGCGACCGCTGCGCTTTCAGTTCCTGGATCAACATCGGTACGACTTCGAAGAGATCTCCGACAATTCCGTAATCGCAATGCTGGAAAATTTCCGCCGAGGGATCCTTGTTGATCGCCACGACCTTGTGCGCCGAGCGCATCCCGGCCAGATGCTGGACAGCACCCGAGATGCCGCAGGCGATGTAGAGGTCCGGGCTCACCGCTTTGCCGGTCTGACCGACCTGGTGGGCATGATGAATCCAGCCGGCATCGACAGCGGCGCGACTTGCGCCGAGGGCGGCGCCGAGCACCTGACAAAGTTCCCGGAGAACGGCCCAGTGATCGGCACCCCCCATCCCCCGCCCGCCGGAAACCACGATTCTGGCGTCGGCGAGTTCGGCGATGCCGGCGGAAACGTTCACCACTTCCTTGATGATGCTGCGTAAATCGTTCGGGTTTTTCATGGTGTGGTAAGCGATGGCGGGGAGTGCATCCCCGCTCTGCTCGATCTGGAAGCTGGCCGGTCGCAGGGTCACCAGCGCCGGCTGCCGTTCGAGGCGAAGATTGACCAACAGCTTGCCGGCATAAAGAGGCTTACGAACCAGCGGTCTGCCCTGAGCTGTCGGCTCCAGGTCAATGCAGTTCTGTGCCAATTCAGCATCCAGGCGGGCCGCCAGAGCCGCCATCCAACTCTTTCCCAGGGCTGAAGCCGGTCCGACGATCAGTTCGATTTCAAGGTTTTTGACCAGCTCGGTCAGCAGTGGCAGCCACGCTTCGTGACTAAGCGGAGGGATGTGATCTGCCCGCACGGCATGCAGGGTAGCGATCCCGAGACCACGCAAACGGTTCGCGATGTCTTCGGCATGGCTGCCCGTCCAGAGGGCATGCAACTCCGCTCCTGCCATACGGGCACTGCGCGCTGTCGTCGCCAGTGCGACCAGGCTGCCGGTTGTCAGCTCTCCGCGAGGTTCGAGTAAGACCAGCCAACGCATGCTCTGCCTCCTTGCCGATTTATGCTTCCTGCCGCAGCAGTTCGGCCAGTTGTTGTACTCCGGTAACGATGTCCCCGGAAAAGATCTGTTGTTTTCTTGCCGTGTGTTGCAGGGTGACGCACTCCACCCGCCAACCCGATGTCAAATCGACATCCAGAGGCGGGGCAACCTCGTACAGAGGTTTGTTTTTCGCTTTGAGCACCTGCGGCAGCGCCGGATAGCGCGGGACATTAATCCCTTTCTCGGTGGTGACAACTGCCGGCAGGGGCAGGTCAATAACCAGATGACCTCCTTCGATTTCGCGCTTGACAAGGAGTCGCGCATTATCGCCGATTGTGAGCTGCGAAACCGCGGAGGCATGGACAAAGTCAAGCAGTTCCGCCACCCGCTCGGGCACTTGCGCATCGTCGCTGTCAATCGTTTGTTTGCCGGCCAGAATCAGATCGGGAGAAAGTTCGCGCAGGGTCGGGAGGAGGCAAAGAGAACGTCCACGGCCGGTCAGTTCCATGCCCCCCGTCAGTCGCACCAGGACGCCGGACTCGACCCCCATAGCGAAAGCGCAGCGAAGCGCTTTGCGGGCCACATCGCCGCCGATACTGACGGCAATGACCTCCGCTCCCAGACTTTCCTTGAGCCGGACCGCTTCCTCCACAGCATATTCGTCGTAAGGATCGAGGACGAATTCGAGCTGTTCGGTCAATACGCTTCGACCGTCCGGAACTATTTCCGGGGTGGCGGCGGTATCGGGGACGGCATTGACAAGGACGACAATTTTCATGGGACCTCACTCGTGCGTACCTTATAAATTAACAATCTCCACCAGACGGTCACACTTGGCGGTGGCGACATCCGGCTGCATGACCAGCCAGCCGGGATCGACAATCTCACCCTGCGCCCAGGCGATCAAAGCGGCCGGCAGGTTGGCGCCGGCGCGGTGGGTAAAGGGGTAGCCGCCGCCAAAGCGGGGATTCAATTCCAGCACCCAGAAGCGCTCACCATCAACGAAGACATCGCAGTCGAGATTACCGATGTGTTTGAGCGCCTCACCGATGCGCCGGCCGACCGCCTCCAGCGCCGGGTGGCTGACGGTGATCGCCTTGTCGGTCTCGCCGGCGCGCATCGCCAGTTTGCGCTTGACGAAAGTGGTGACATACCGGCCCTCAAGATCGTTGACGATATCGAGGCCATACTCTGTCCCGGTCACTTTCTCCTGCGCAATCAGGCAGCACTCCTGGTCGGTACTTGCCGCCAGCAGATAGGAGCGCTGCAAACGCATACGGCCCAGTTCCCAGCTCAGCGCCATCTCCTCTGCCGACTCCGGATAGTCGATGCCGAAAGAAGCGGTCCCCCAGCGAGGCTTGACCACCAGCGGAAAGGACATCTCACGACGGGACAGGGCTGCCTGTGCCTCGACCAGAGAGATGAAGGTGAGTGGTGTCGGCACAGCAATTTCCCGGAGGAAGTTCCAGGTGGCCCATTTGTCAAAGCAGAGGTCGATGACGGTCGGGGAGGAAACGACGGGGATGGTGCCGACGGCGAGGAATTGGTAGCGCTGCCGGGAAAGGTGCGGCAGTTCCAGATCGTTGAGCGAAAAGAGGAGGCGTACCTGGTGTACGCGACAGATCTCCAGCAGGACGTTGAAGTACTCCGGGTCGGTGACCGCCGGGACGAGAAAGGCCCGGTCCGCTTCCTGGAGGGCCGGCGCGGAGAGGGCGGCATCGCTGGCAAAGACCTGGCCGCGCCCGGCCAGCGCCTGGCGGAAGTACTCGACCAGATAGTTTCTGCGGCCGGCGCAGGTCAGAAGGATGTTGATCATGGAGCCTCCTCAAGCATTAAAAAAGATAACTGCCGAAAATATCGTTGAATTCCTGCCGACGGCGAATCGCCATATACCCTTTGGGGCCGCGCACCACGATCGGCGGTGCCAGGTTGATAAAGGGCGGCGTCATCACCACGGTATAGGCGCCGACATTCTCGATGCGGATGAAATCTTCCCGCTCAATTTCGACACTTTCGATCTCCTGCAGCAAGCGATCTTTCTCCATACAGGTAGCGCCGACGATGTTGTAGAACACCTTGGGGCCGGCACCGCTCTCTTTTTTGATGATGGAATAAGGATGATTGCGCTGGTGCAGGGTCGGTTTGACATTGAAGATGCTGCCGTCCACCACCGCCAATCGCTGGTTATCGATTCTTTTTACTTCGAAGACCTGGGTGATAAAACTCAAGGTATCGGCGGCAACGGCCATTCCCGGTTCGATGACCAGGTGCGGTTGTTGGTCCTTGATCCAGGGGTACTGAGCCAGGACGTCGCAGATCGTCTCGGCATAGTCGTCAAAGGTCGGAGTGTCGGTCAGCCCCATACTCGGTGCCGGCCGCCCGTAAAATCCTCCCCCGACATTGAGGAATTTAATTGATTCGCGGAAGTAGCGCTCGCCGACCTCCGCCAGTTTGGTCGCAATCGTCCGATAGCCCCACAAGCTCCGGTTCGATGACGAGGTATGGCCGTGCAGGGAAGAGACTTGAACATTCGGATAATCCCGAAGCATCCGCACCGCCGCCCTGAGAGCGTTATCGGAAAAGCCGAAGCGACCGGAGGGGAGGTCGTTCTGCAGATGCGATTTCCCCTGACTGTCGACCAGCGAGATGTTGATGCGCAGACCGATCCGAAAGGTCTTTTCCGGCTGCTGTCTGGCAAGGTGCATGACAAATTCGAGCTCCCGGATGGTATCGATGTTGACGGTGACTCCGGAGATCAGGGCAAAGGTGATGTCCGCAGCATTTTTGATCGGTCCGTTGTAGATGATCTCTGCCGGCGGACAGCCGATTTTGAGGGCCAGATCGAGCTCCAGCCGCGACACCACCTCGGCGTAGCCGCCCAGATTCCGGACCAGCTGACAAAGGTAGGGGATGTAGTTTGTTTTATAGGAATAGCCAATGGTGACGAAGGGATAGCGCTGGGTGAAGGCGCTCCGAATCTCCTTGAAGTTGCGGATGAAAGCTTCCCGGTCAAAGATGTAATAAGGAGAGCCGTGTTGTTGTGCCAGCTCCGCCAATTCTTTATAGGTTTCCATAAGACCTCGCGTTTGTTTTAGCGCGAACAATTGAGGTGCAGATCAGCCTGCCTGTTCCGCCGCTCCTGATCCATATCCGGTTCTACTTCATCTGTGTTGGGGGCAACTCCATCCTTGCGGAGCACTTGCCAGAAGGTTTTGGCAAGGATTTCAAGATCAAGCCGCAGAGTGTGGTTTTCCGCATACCAGACATCCAGGGCCAGGCGCTCATCCCAGGGGAGTTGATTACGGCCATGAATCTGCGCCCAGCCGGTAATCCCCGGTCTGACTGTGTGCCGTTTCTGCTCATGTTCGGTGTAGTAGGACAGATACTTCATGTACAAGGGGCGGGGCCCGACGATACTCATTTCACCCTTCAACACATTGAACAGCTGGGGGAGTTCATCCAGGCTGGTGCTGCGCAGGAACCGGCCCAGCTTTGTCAAACGCTGGCCGTCGGGAAGAAGATTCCCGGAACTATCCCGATCATTGGTCATAGTGCGGAACTTGTAGAGGTTGAAGGGTCTGCCCTGCAGGCCGGGACGGGTCTGCTGGAAAAAGACCGGGGCACCCATTTTGAAGCGCACCAGAGCGGCGACCAGCAGCAGGACGGGGAGCAGAACCGCGAGAAGGGAGGCTCCCAGCACGAGATCGATGATCCGTTTGAACCGGTTTTCGCACAATTTAATGGCCGGCGAGCGCTTCTTCATACAGTTCCTCATGCAGTTTCAGAATGTGGTTGATATCGTAGTTCACCATTATTTGCCGTCCGTGTTTGCCCATGGATTTAGTTTCCTCAGGATGCTCAATCATCCAGGACATGGTTTGTGTCAGGCTCTGCTGGTCATTGGTTTTAAAGATCAAGCCGCAACCATCCGCCAGTAAATCTCTGGTCCCCCGCACATCTGAGCCGATGCAGGGACGTTCCAAGCAGAGCGCTTCCATGATGCTTCGAGGTAAACCTTCTCTTTGCGAGGCGAGGATAAGGCTGTCCGCAACTTCCAGCAGCGTTGTGACATCCGAACGAAAACCGAGAAAATGAGTTCGATCAAGAACGTTGAGTCTTTCTCCCTGAGCACGGAGTCGGGATCTCAAATAACCTTCTCCAAGAAAGACCAGGTGGGCCTTTTTCGTAGGCAGGGCAGCAAATGCGTCGATGACAAGATCGGGACGTTTGTTACGGTTAAGTTCGCCAATAACCAAAAAAAGCCAGTCTCTCTCATCTATTCCCATGTTGTTGCGAAACAGGGCGATGTCCGATTTCGTCATGCTTTCAGGGGAATAAGTCTTCAGATCTACGCCGACACCGGGTATGTATTTCAGCCGCTCCGGAGAGACGATTCGATGCTTGCCCGCAGCGGAGTAATCTTCTTTGTTGATAGTGACAAGGTAATCAGTCCAGCGCCCTGCAACTTTCTCCAGGTTTAGAAATAACCCGTTACTTATCATTCTTCCCCCCTTGTGGAAGTGGAAGCCATGTGCTGTATAAATAATGACAGGTCGTCGCGACTGTTGTCGGCTGCGCATGGCAAAACGGGTAATAAATGAAGCTATAGGGGTATGAACATGAACCAGGTCATATCCTTCGCGGGTAATAAGGGTTTGAATTTCCTGGGAGGCACGGTGGAGGTTTTTAAAGTCAAAAGGGTTACGTGACCAGTTGATATCCCATATATGGTTGAAAGCTTCTCTGCAGGCGTTGTGGTTGCTCGCGTTGCTTGCTGCGGCATCGACCTGCCACCCTTTGTTGCGGAAGTGATAGGCATATGGCAGCAAGAAAGCATCGAGGGTATAGGCCATAGTGGAAACGAAAAGTACTTTTTTCATGATGATTCACCCATGTTTGTTTTAAAAAGCATAGATGAGTTGTGGGGGTGGGCAATTGTTCCTAGGTTGCGTTTTGATTGAAAATAAGGAGGAGATTTTGGTCAATCGAAAGTTTTAAAAAGGGGATACGAAAGGATGTCAGCCTAAAACAGTCGTATAGAGGTCTTGATATTTCGTGACGACCCGATCGAGGGAAAACTCCTGATCGATTCGGTGCCGGGCCAGGCTTCCCAATTGTTTACGCTGTTTAGGGGTGAGTTCGATCAAGTCTTGCAGGGCGGCGGCGAGGGATTGCGGGTCACGGGGGGGAACAACTCTGCCGGTAGTGCCGACGATCAGTGCCGAGTCGCCGACCTCAGTGACGACGCAGGGGACGGCGCAGGCCATTGCTTCACCGATGGCATTTGAGAACGCCTCGCCGTATGCCGAGGCTGAAACCGCGATGTCAAAGGCCGGGGTGATCGCCGGCATGTCCTGTCGCCTGCCGAGCAAACGAAAAGCTTCAAGCAGATGGCGTTCTTCGATGCAGCGCCGCAATTCCGGGTTGTCACCACCCGTCTCGTCTCCGCACAGAACAAAGACCGCCTGCGGGCAGGTCTCCCGCACCTTTGCTGCGGCCTGAATGAAACCCCTATGGTCCTTTTGCGGATCGAATCGTGCTGCATAGCCAATAATGATCGAGGTTTCCGGAATGTTGTTTTCCCGACAAAATTTATGCCGGAACTCCGGGGAAGGACGGAAGGCCGACAGGTCAAAACCGTTGGGGATATAGACCATTTTTGATCGGTCGTATCCGAGTTGTGCGTGAATATTTTCTGCAACCTTTGAGCAACAGACGATTTTTCTCGGGAGATAACGCGAGAGCTTTGCACAGAGGCGCGCGACTGTGATCGAGGATTTCTTGCTGGTCTGCGGGTCGAGATTGCTGTTGCGCAGGTTCCATATCAAAGGGATTCGGCCAGCGAACAGGGCACTTAGACCTCCCAAGAAATCGGCATGATACATCCAGGTCTGAATCAGGTCCGGTTGTTTAGCGCGCACGATACGGACCAGTCGCGCCATCTCGCCAAGATTGACTCCGCCTCGTTCCATGCGCAAGAAATCGACCGGGATATCAATCTCTGCATACTTCTGCGCCAAGCTATCGATCCCTGTGAGGGAGATGACTTCAGCGGAAAAAAGCTGGCGATCAAGTCGGGAAAGTAATTTCCAGAGCATCATCTCCGCGCCGCCGGCACCGAGTCCGGTGATGACGAAAAGAATTTTGTGTGGGGCCATGTTGTCGCGTCTCTCTCGTGGTACCTAGCCGCACGCCGGGGGTACAGGTTTAGTCATGAGCAGTTTCAGATAGTTGTCAACAGCATGTTTGACTTTAAATTGTTCCCAGGAATCTAGAGGGGGGGGAGATTTTTCTTTGGCCAACTCATCGATGATCGCATCAGCCAGGGCTGCAACATCCTGCACCGGCACAAGCCGACCGAAACGGCCATTTTCCAAAATCTCATCCGGCCCGCTCTTGCAGTTGGTGGAGACAACCGGGGTGCCGACTGCCAAGGCCTCGATCAAGACCGTCGGCAACCCTTCCCAGCGAGAAGAGAGGACAAAAAGCCGGGCATTGGCAAGGTACTGGAAGGGATTATCCACAAAGCCGGGGAGAGCGACCTCCTCTTGTAATCCGTGCTGCCGAACGAGGGCTTCCAAGGATGGGCGCAGTTCTCCTTCCCCGAGGATTATCATTCGGCACGGCACGTTGGCGGTTTTGACGCGGGCAAAAGCCTCTATCAGATTCGCAAAGTCTTTTTGCTCAGTGAGACGACCAATACCCACCAGGACGGGAGGCTGGCCGGCGGCAAACCAGGAGTGGTCGAGAGGCTGGCGGGATTGGAGCAACATCTGGGGAGAGATGACCGGATTGAAGATGACCTGGATCTTTGTTGCCGGGGTCTTGTAGAGTTTGGCATAATCAGCCGCAACTCCGGCGGAAACCGCGATAATGGCATCGGCGCGTGCATGAGTGTAACGCACCACCCTTTGCCCGAGAAATTTGCGGCAGGTCGGATTTTCCTTTGTTTTTTGAGAAGGGGTGTTGTGCAGAGTGATCGCCACTTGAGTCTCGGATCTAGCGAGATCGCGGGCGATGACGGCGGCGCAGTTGGTATGATCGAGGGCCGAAAGGAGAACCGCCGGTTCTTCGCGGCGCAGATAGCGGATCAGAGGGAGAATGCTGGCGCGGACTCTGCCGGCGGCGAGATCGACTATGCGGATCTCCTTGGGCACTTCTTTCAGATAGGGACCCTCAGCTGCGGCGAGGAGCAGATCGACCGACACTCCGCTTCGAACAAAACCACAAGCGAGGTTGAGCATGACTCTTTCCGCCCCTCCGCCGATCAGGGAGGGGAGGAAGACAGCAATTTTTCGTTGGTTCACCATAAAATTCACCACAAACCTTTATTTCTTTTAGTTGCGTAAATACGCCAGAGTGGCCGCCAGCCCTGGAGAACGATGAGTCTCAAGCGTTGCCAGGCTGAGATAGGCTTGCTGCAACTTCTGCACGGCGACATCCATCGAGAAGCGTTCTATAACGATTTGGCGGGAGTGCTGACCCATGATCAGAGCTTTGGCCGGGTCAGCAAGAATCCGTGCGACCTGACTGGCCAGTGATAGATGGTCGCCAACATCGACGGTAAATCCGTTTTTTCCTTCATGAATAATCTCTTCAAGGCGGGTACAGCGGGTTGTCACCACCGGCAACGCGGCTCGCATCGCTTCGAGCAGGGCATTCGGACAGCTTTCTGAGTCGCTGGTCAGGACAAAAACGTCCATGCTTTTTAAAGCTGCAGGGATATCCTCGCGAAAGCCGAGGAGATGTGCGTGGTTTTCGAGATGGTAGTCAACGATTTGCTGAGCCAGGGTTTCCTGTAGCGGCCCCTTGCCGATAATCCAGAAATCCGCATCGACCCCGGACGAGACAAGCTCGCGCGCCATCTGCAGGAAGAGCAAATGGTTTTTGACCGACTGCAAACGGCCGACGGTCCCGATGACCGGGCGATTGTTCCGTAGTTGTTGATAGTCATTCGTCTCTTTGTTCTGGATGGCCAGGTCCGGTTCGAGTTCAATGCCGTTCGGCACGATTCTGAACGAATTTTTGCCGAGGAATGAAATACTCTTTTCAGCATGGGCCTGCAGCGCTTCAGAGTTGACGATCCATCCCGAACACCGCGCGGAGACCATGGAATAAATTTTGGGCCAGTAGGAATCGAGCTCGATTTTCCCCTGCAGTCCCCCGATGATTACTGGAACCCGATTGATCATCGCCGGGAGCCAGCCGTAAAAATTTGTTGAGTGCTGCAGGCAGTGAACAATGTCGAACTGTTCTTTACGCATGAAGCGAATCGCATCAGCCAGGAAACGTGCTTTGCTCCAGGTAGGGCTGCCGAGGAAACGGACGGGTATTCCGGCGTTTTCCAGGATTTCCTTGGGAAATCCTACGCGTGGATCATAATAGGCCACCTTGATATCAAAGATTCCTTTGTCGAGTCGCGACAAGAGCTTGGAGAATTGGACTTCGGCTCCCCCCACATCGAGGGAGGCAAAGACGACCAGGAGTTTGAGCTTGTTCATTTTTCCCCCATTGTCGCGAGCTCTGGTTGTGTCGAGCGATTTCTCTGCGCGGCGAAACGACTTTCAAGAATCGCCACACAGAGAATGAAGGCGTAGTTGCCGGGGGCAAAGACCGTTGTAAACTGGGCAGCGAGAAACATCAGGAAGATTGTCATGGTTTCGATGCGGAGCGGCCAGGAGTTGCCATAACCAAAGATAAAGCGACTGGTCTGCCAGCCCAGGTAGGTCACCCATAAGGCATAAATCCAGGCACAGACGCCGCCAAAAGCAAGGTGCAGCCAGAGGAAGGTCGAGTGCGGCAGCGAACCGTCGAAGGAATAAGCGTTGATGCTGCTGAACCCGGCGAGAAAACTGCTCTGCATGTCCCGGGGTGCGGTCATCCAATAGTTCGTCCGGCCGCTTGACTGGGTGAAACGGTAGGTATAACCGTTGATGATCTCCGTCAGATTCTCTATGTTGTAGAGGGTGAAGCCGGCGATCGCAGCAGCGATGATGATCAATTCGAGAGAACGGCCGCGTTTAAAAAGAAGCGCCGCGAAGTAGAGGAGGAAACCGGCGCCAAGGATTACAACGCCCTGTCTGGACAAGGTCAGCAGGGTGACCCCCGCGAGGCCGAGGGCCGCAGCATAATGAATAAGCTTCGTCATAAATGGCCGGCTGATGCCCTGGAAAAGGAGGATCACGGCCGTGACGCCGGCGATCTGTGCCAGATCGTTGGCGTTGGCAAACATTGAGCCGGCCCCTTCTTTGTTCAGGTAGAGTCGCATGATTCCGATTTTTTCTGCGGAGTAGACAGCATTGAACGACAGGGCGCCGGCAACACAGGCGCCGATAAAAATGAGCCCGCGGCTGATTGCCTGTTCCTCACGAAAAATAAAACAAGCCATGAGCAAAGCACTCAACCAGAAGATCATGTCCCGGTTGAGCGTGTCCAGCCAGACCAGGTCGGTAATTAAGGCAATGACATTTATGGATAGAGCAAAGTAGACGCTTGCAGGGATCTTTTCATGACGGGAAAGCATGACCAGCAGGCAGATGGTCGCGGATGCGAGAATCATCGCGCCCGACAAACCGGTGAAACGTAACAGCCCCAACTGGGGGGCGAAGACCCGGCTGCCGATTGCGAGATAGAATAGGCATTCAACGACAATGCGACCCCAGTCTACGGTCTGGTACCACACCGCGTTAACTGGAGGAGTTCTGTAGTGGCCAGCAGTATAAGGTGTCGAGGTTGAGGGCGGGAAGTTTAGTGTTTCCATAGTAATGCTCTCATTTGTTTGTGGTTAAGAGCTAAAGAGAGTGAGGCTGGCGCTTCGGATGCGCAATCCTAGTTTTCGCAGAAAATTTCCGGCTTCCACCGGGCCGACCCAGATCAGCCAGGTGATGTAAATCGCCCCGGCCAAAGTTGAGGCGACGACCAGTTGGGAGACAACGTTATCAATAAGAAACAGAGGAATGGCTGTTAGTGAGACACTGACTCCGGCACCAGTGGCTGTGAAAAAGTTACGCAACGGCATCTGCAGCCCCCACTCTTTTTTCAGGGGTTTGAGTAGCGGTAACAAGCCGGCAAAATAGCCGAAGCCCATGGCCACGGGAATTCCCCACGCACCAACGGTCGGCAAGAGAATGAGATAACCGATCATGGTGACGACCGTGGAAATTACATACTGGTAAGCAATATGTTTTGGGGAGAGAAGTCTCAGGGCTGCTTCTCGCAACGTCGTCCACAGGGCGGCGCCGATGAAGGTAAAGCTAAAGGCGATGAGTACGGGTGTGTTGGGGAGATACTTCTCTCCGCCATACAGTAAAAGCAGTTGCGGGCTGATGACCGCCAGGAAAAATCCCAAGGGAATAAAGAACTGGGTTATGAAAATCATGCAGTTTCGATAATATTCTTTGAGTACCCCCGTGCCGGCTGATTTTAGTTCGCCGAATTTCACCCCGGCCGGGACAACGATAGCAATAATCAGCGCTGAAAAATTTTCATAAAGACGCTTGGCTACATGGTAGCCGGCAAGGGCCTCCGCCCCCAGAAAAAGGGCAATCACTGGTCGGTCGAGATTGTCGAGGCCCGAACGCAGTAGCTCAAGACCGAAATAGCTGCGACTGTCGTGAAAAATTCGGGAGAACGAGGTCAAGCGGAAGGTCAAATAACTTCTGATATCGACCATTCCTAACCCCAATCCAAAGAGCGTCGCCAACAGGAATCCCCAATAGAAACCAGGCACCCCGTAGAGGATAAAACCAAAAACGCAGAGCGTGCGCTGACAGAGAACGGTGACAACGTTGATGACTTCTCGCGATATGAACTTCTGCAAGGAAATCTGAATGCTGCCGACGGTAGACCGACAGGAGATGGCGAAACTAATCCAGATGATGATGCTGATCAGGTCCGCGAGTTCCGTGGAGTCGAAGATTTCCAGATGGAGGAAAGACCCCAGTGCCATCCAGAGCAGGCAGAGTAAAAACAAGGAGATAGTGCGATAGACGAGAACACTGGAGATCAGACGTTTGGCCCGTTCGATCTGCCCGCCGGCGACCAGCGGGGCTGCATCCTTAATGACTAAAGTTACCAGTCCAAGGCTGCTGAGGGTGTCGTTCCAGGTGGCCAGGATGGTGAGCGTGGCATAGACGGCCATTTGTTCCAGGGTGAAAACCCGGGCAAAATAGGCCATGAAACTGATGGAGATAATGATCGTCGCAATATTTGCGACAATCCGGTAGCTGCTGGATTTGATGATGTGGCCGATATGCGACACGCTGCGCCTCTTTCGTTTTTGGAGGGGTATGTCATGAAGATAAACGAGATAGGAGGGAAGACAATCACCCTAAAGATTGAAACGCATGGAGTGAAAGTTTGAAGTTATTACCCCGCCAAAGGAGGGCTGAGTATTTTCCGGGTTAGTTCTTGAGTCGGGTCAGGGCGTTGTTTTCAACTTCTTCGGCCAGTTGATGTAGCACCTCCTCGATATTTGTGTAACCGTCCCCGTCAGCATCGCCATGCGGATCGGCAGGGATAAAGCGGGCGAAACTTCTGGAAGTCGTGCGGGCATAATCGTCCGGCCAGCCGCCGGCATCGGCGATTGAATCTTTGTGTCTGCCGGTTTCGTTTCTGACCTCTGCGATCAGCCGTCTTTCGATCGAATCACGGTGTCCCGGCCAGGCGCCGACGGCGCGCAGAACATGGTCGCGAACTTGGGAAACAGGGAGAAATTTGTATCCGGAGGATAGAGGCATTTTCGAAATAATTGTATTTCCGGTGAGATCCCGGAATAGGGTGCGGTTATGTGACCCGCTGACTCGATTGTCATGTAAGAAAATCTTGCTGCCAACCGCACCTCTTTGTACTTCAATGGTATATTTGTAGCCTTTGCTTGCTGCCCCTGTAATGTAATGATTGCCGACCACACTAGCATCCACCGGGCCGTTGTTGGCCCCGAGCAAACAGAACCCTCCTCTGGCGTTATAGCTGAGGTTATTGGCGATTTCGACACGAGAATCGCGTGATACCAACGGGTCACGTTCATCATTGTGAGCATAAAGGTTTTTAATAATACTGACCCGATTGACCCAGTTCGGCCCAAGAGAGGGATCGTATTTTGAACCGATTGCAGTTCCGTAACCGTGTGGTCCTAGTCCTTCGGCAATGATGTTGTTGCTGAAGGTAATATCGTGGATGGGTAGTTTTTTGGTCCAGATGGAAGCGACTTCATCGTCGGCCCACATTAGTGTGCAGTGGTCAACAACTACATTGTAGGCACCAGATATCACGCGCAAGGCATGGGAGTTATTCTTGCCGGAGTAGTCTCCGTAGCGTGACCGAATATGCTGAATTAACACGTCGTGAGTCTGGATGGTGATCCGCCCGCCGGAGACCTGTATCCCGGGGAAGGGAGCTGTCTGGCCGGCGAGGGTGACGAAGGGCTCGTTGAAGGTCAGGTCTTTTGCCAGTCGGATGTGCCCGCCGACTGCGAAAACAATAATCCGCGCTCCGCGAGTCTCTACCGCAGCGCGCAGCGAGCCAGCACCACTGTTGTTCAGGTTGGTCACGGTGAGGATTCGACCGCCGCGACCAGCAGAAGTTTCCGTCCCGAAGCCGCTCGCCCCGGGAAAGACAGCGAACTGTCCTCGTGCAGGTACGGCAGCAGTTGACCATTCACTGTTGCACAACAACAGGAGAAGGAAAAGTCCGGCCCGACAGGAATGTTTTTTTAAAAGTTCCATAACTGTCAATCTCTTAAACTATTGTTCGAGCCATGTCTCGGAAAAGTTCATCCGGTATATGCTGGTCATGCCTAGCCATCTTCCTGATATAAGCCAACCAGTTAACATCATGATGTCAAGTATTGCTGCCGGTAAAAAAAGCATAAACCTGAAGTGGTTTGTACTTTTCCAGCGCAAACACCACCCCTACCTTTCCCTTCCGCTGGGTTGGAGGAGTTGTAAGTAATGGTCACCGTAAGTTGTAGAACTTTTTCATAATTTTTTTTATGAGAAATCAACTCTTTTAGTCGATTTTAATATTTATCTGGGCAGTTATAGTTGCTTTTACATTGGCTGCCACTGATTTTTAAACCCTAACTTAAGTGAGGGAGGTTGTGATGAAAAACCCTGAGAGGATTTGCCGAAAATTTATTTTGGTCCTTTGTGTAAGTGTCGCCCTGCTTATGATTTTGGTAAGTCAATCGTCTGCGATGGATAAAAAGGATATTTATTTCAAAGTGTTTCAGGGCGCGGATTTAGTTCCTCGAGAAAATAATGAGGTAATAGTCTCATGTGATTCATATGATGACCATACGGTACGTGATATAGGGGCTGAAGTGTATCCTGATGATGGTAGCTTTCCTCAGCAGGACATGATTTTTGGTGTTTCAGTCCTTTGTCCTAAAAGTCAGGATCGTCTTGATCCAGTTATTCATATTTATGGTAACCAGTCGGATTTGTGGGAGTGGACAGACCCAACAGATGGTTTACTCGATTTTCATCTGGCAATAGTCTATTGCGAGAACAAGGAATTTAATTTTACCGCACCCGCTAGTCGAGTCATTTTGGAATGTCTTGATCATGATGTAATTACCGATCAAGTGAAAACAACTGGAAAAAAACAACGTTAAGATCCTTTTTTTGATCAATGAATATCACTGTTCAGTACGATACTTAAGATTGCTATTTTCGAGAATTGGGTCAAGTTTGTTGAATATAAAAAATGGCACAAACCTTTCGAGGTTTGTGCCATTTCAGATTAAGCCATTTGATTTTCAGTTGTTTTTATAGCCGACCTTCGACTTGTGCTGCCATCTTGTACAGAAATTCTTCGATATTGGTGTAGCCATTACCATCATCATCTCCGTTCGGATTGGCCGGCAGCAACGAAGAGAGGCTTCGGCTGGTCATGCTGTTGTACTCGGTCGGCCAGCCTCCGGCCTCAGAGATCTTGTTCTTGTGGAAACCGGTACCGTTCCGCACTTCGTCAATAACGCGGGTTTCAGCCGAATCACGGTAAGCCGGCCATGCCCCGACGTTGCGGAGGACATAATCTTTGACGGTTGATCCCGGCAGGATGGTGGTGCCATCAACAAGTGGGGGCTGAGACACAACAGCGCTTCCCGTCCCATCGCTGAAGACGTTTCGGGAATAGGGGCCGGTTACCCGGTTGTCGCTCTGGTAGATTTTGCTGCCGACGCCCGTGGCCGCCACGCCGATCGCTGCTCCGCCGTAGTTGGCAGAGCCGGTGATAAAATGGTTGCCGATGATGCTGGCAGTCGTCGGTCCGTTGTTCAGACCGAGGGCCATAAATTCCCACTGAGCGTTGTAGGACAGGTTGTTGATAACGACGGCATTGACGTCGCGGCTCAGCGAGGGGCTGCGTTCGTGGTTGTGTGCATAAAGATTTTTGACCAGGCTGATTTTGTTCACCCAGTTAGGGCCCGGCGACGGCGCATATTTGGCACCAACGATCGTCCCGTAACCGTGGCTGCCGAGGCCTTCAGCGACAATACTGTTGCTCAGCGTAATATCGTACATCGATTTGTCATTGGTCCAGATCGAGGCGACCTCGTCATCAGCCCACATAAAGGTACAATGATCGACGACGACTTTATATGCTCCGGAAATGATCCGCATCGAGTGAGTTTCATTTGTTCCGGAGTAATCGCCATAGCGCGCGCGGATATGCTGCATCAGGACGTTGTGGGTTTGGATGGTGATCCTGCCGCCCGAGATCTGGATCCCTGGGAAGGGGGCGGTCTGGCCGGCAATAGTGACATACGGCTGGGAGATAATCAGATCACTCTGTAATTTGATATGCCCCCCCACTTCGAAGACGATGACTCTTGCCCCGGCGGTGGCAATCGCCGCCCGTAGCGAACCGGCACCGCTGTCGTTGAGGTTGGTTACTTTAATAATCTGTCCGCCACGCCCAGCCACAGAGTCCGTACCGAAACCTTCTGCCCCCGGGAAGACCTTGACCGGGCCGGAGACGACGGGTGCTGAAATGTTCACGGTCACAGTGACAGCGCCTGAGACCTTACTGTTGCCGGCGACGTCATAGGCTTTGGCGGTCAGGCTGTGGCTACCGTTGCTGGCGCTGGAGATCGTCCAGGAAAAACTGTAGGGAGCGGTGGTGTCGGTGGATTTGAGGGTGGTCCCATCATAAAGTTCGACTTTGCTGACGCCGACGTTGTCTGAAGCCGAGGCGGTGATTGTCACTGTCTGGGCCGTGGTAAAGGTCGCGGAGTTGGCGGGGCTGGTCAGCGAAACGGTCGGGGCAGTGGTGTCGGCAGAGACGGCGGTAACGGTGTCGTTATCCTGAATAGTAACGACGGTGGTGGTGATGCTCCCCAGGGCCGCACCACCAGTGGCATTGCTCAGCAGGACATTAAAGGTTTCGTTCCCTTCTACCAAGGTGTCGTCGACAATGTTGATACTCTGTACCTTGCTCGTTTCACCATCAGCAAAGGTAAGCGTCGTCCAGTCGAAATCCCCGTAATCCTTGGTAAAGGTCGCGGTGACTCCCTGGGTTTTCCAGTCAATAGTAGCAATACCGGCGCTGCCACCGACACGGTTAATGGTGATGTTGACTTTACCGCCCCCTTCACCGACAGAATAGTTTGCCGCCGAGAAGGTGAAGGCGCCGGGAGCAGCCACCGCCACAGGGATGTTAACCGTCACAGCAGTTGCAGCAGAAATCTTGACATTGCCGGCCGCGTCATACGCCTTGGCAGTGAAGCTGTGATTGCCGTTATTCGCACTGGTGATCGCCCAGGCAAAGCTGTAGGGGGCGGTGGTGTCGGTCCCTTTAAGGGTGGTCCCTTCATAGAGTTCGACTTTGCTGACGCCGACGTTGTCCGTCGCCGAGGCGGCGATGGTCACTGTCTGCGCCGTGGTCAAGGTCGTTGGGTTGGCGGGGCTGGTCAGCGCAGCGCTCGGGGCAGTGGTATCGATCGCGCTGTTGACCGGGGCAATGTCGTTATCCTGGATGGTGATCACTGAAGTGCTGATTTTGCCGAGGGTCGTTCCGTAGGTTGGGTTGGAAAGGAGGACTTCGAAGGTCTCGTCCGGTTCGACGACGGTGTCATTAATGATATTGACACTGACGACTTTCTGCCTTTCGCGGTGTGCGAAGTTCAGAGTTGTTAAGGGAATGTTGACGAAATCACTGCCGGCTGCGGCGGAGATCGGGTTGGTCCGGAAACTGACGGACGCGGCGCCTGTGCTGCCGCCGACGCGATTGATGGTGATGCTGACTTTGCCTGCATCTTCATCGACAGAGTAGGTTGCCGTCGAGAAGGCGAAGGCGCCGGTCGCTGCCTGGCTGGCGGGGGCAAAGATCCCCAGCAGTCCGAGGACGACGAAGAGGGTGCAGGTGAGATGTTTGAAGTAGTGTCGAATGTTTGAGCTGTTGGTTTTTTTCACTTTTTTCTCCTTTTTTGCTGTTGCCTGTGTGGCTGGTGGTGCTTTTTGTTTAGTGGTTGAGGAGGACATACCCACAAAAAAAGCCCGTCTTCTGCGAAAGAAGACGGGCATTATTGTGGGCAACGAAAAACCGAATAATGCTTCCACATCCTCTTCGGTAGCCCGACTGACCATTTGCATGGCCTCGCGGCTTTGCGTCACCAGGTTGCCCTGGTTTTGCCTTTTCGGAGATTTTTTTGAACGGACTGTTAAATCATTCGATCCTCTTTTTATATAGTTGGTTGATTGTATCTCTATATATTTTTGTTATTGATAGATCATCCTTTTGTTCTATCCACAGTTGTCTTGCTAGTAGCAGGTTGCGTGCCAATATAGCAGGGTGAAAAAAGTGATACTTTATGGTTGGTTATGGAATATTTTTGTCAAATTCTTGTCAAACTTTGGTTTATTTGTGGGATTTATCTAATTAATGGTTTTTTGTTCTCTCTGCTATATGCAACAATCCAGTAGTCGGGACTGTTGAAAATATCAATTATTCTAAGCTATTAGTCTGGTGGTTAAATGACGGCGTGAATTGACCAGGGAAATTGAGGCATAATGTGACAGGTGTGTTGTTGTCACCACATCATTTTTTTCAGTGCTATTTCGGGAAAGTTTCGGGACTGGAGATAGCATTCAGAGCAATAGAGAGGAAGAGGATTTGTTCATGAATAATATTATCATTTACTGCCTGGTCATCCTTGTTCTCTTTTTCTTTGGTTGTGTGCGTGTCAACCAGATGTTCTACTACCCCGACCGCACCGTTTATGCTACCCCGAAGGACAGCGGGCTAAGCTTCGAGGAGATCGTCTTTCTAAGCCGGGACGGGACCAAGCTGAACGGGTGGTTCATACCGGCGGTGGGTGAAGCACAAGGGACGATCCTCCACCTGCACGGTAATGCCGAGAATATGACCAGCCACTTCGGATTTGTGAACTGGTTGCCGGCCGCGGGGTTTAATCTCTTCGTCTTTGATTACCGCGGTTACGGCAAATCGGCCGGTCGTCCGCATCGCACCGGGGTCTACGAAGATTCGTGTTCGGCTCTGGCCTATCTCCGCTCCCGCGACGATATCGATCCGGGCCGGCTTCTTATCCTCGGCCAGAGCCTCGGAGGCGCCCTGGCTCTTGTCGTGGTCGGCGATGGCGAGCAACAGGGGGTGCGAGCAGTGGTGGCCGAATCCGCTTTCTGCTCCTATCGCAGTATTGTCCGCGACAGCATCGGCAAGATGCCGCTCCTCTCATTCTTCAAGATCCCTCTGGCGCAAATTCTCATCAGTGACGAACTCAGCCCTGCTGATTATGTCAGCAGGATCGCGCCGATCCCCTTGCTCCTTATCCATGGCACCCAGGACGAAATCATCCCTTTCCGTCATGCCGAGCTTCTTCTGGAGCGGGCCAGGGAACCGAAGACCCTCTGGCGGATCGAAGGAGGGGATCACACCCCCGCTTTTGCCTCCCCAGACTCCCCTTATCGCCGGCAGTTAGTGGAGTTCTTTGTTGCGGCCTTGCGTTAAATCTGCGCCGATGCGTCGTGCCAGCGCCAGAGGCGTCTGCCGCCCGGATTCAAGGTCACAGGATTAAGGGAATTTTTCTCCTGGTCTTGTCGACCTTTCGGCCCTCTGCTATAACTCACAGCAGAAAATAAGAGTGTCAATTCACAGAACCCCACAACGGAGCTTCCATGAAGAGAATCGATCCGGATCCTTCCGGTCTCGTCCCCCGGGAACGGGACGCCTGTGCCATCATCGCTTACATCAACAAGAGCGGTCGGCCCACGCACGGTAATGTGCAGCGAACGATCGAGGCGCTGATCAAGATGGGGCACCGCGCCGGCGAGATCAATGGCGAGGGCGATGGCTGCGGCCTCCTCACCGATATCCCCCGTATCCTGTGGCAGGAGATCCTGAACCATGCCGGGCAGCGAGCGGAGCTGGCGGACGATCCCGGCTTTGCCGTCGGCCATTTTCTTCTCAATCGCGAAGATTTGAACACCCGGCCCCAGTTGCAGGATAGTATCCTCGCCCGCATCCGTGCCGCCGGGCTGGAGGTGCTGGTCGAGCGGCCGGCACCGGTGCGCAGCGAAGTCCTCGCCACCCGCGCCCGGGCGGGCGAGCCACTACTTTGGCAAGTGGCGCTGCACTGTCCGGAAGCGAAAACGGCGCCCTGCCGCCTCTTTGCCTTGCAACTTTCTCTGGAAGAGGAATTCCCTATCCAGGTCGCTTCCCTCTCGACGAACGTCGCTGCCTATAAGGTGCATGGCGCCCCGGAGATTTTGCCCCGCTACTATCCGGAATTGAAGCGCCGCGAATTTCTTTCCGGCGTCACCATCGGCCACAGCCGTTACTCCACCAACACCCTCCCGACCGTCCTCCGTGCCCAGCCCTTCTCCCTGCTCGGTCACAACGGCGAGATCAACACCATTGCCCGCCTGCGTGAAGAAGCGCGGATGCTCGGCATCGATCTCCCTTATGGCGGCAGCGATTCGCAGGATCTCAACCGCATCCTGGAGGGGCTGATCTGCCGCTACGGCTTCACCCTCTTCGAAGCGATGGAGCTGGTCTTTCCGCCGGTCTTCAGTGTTGTCGAGCGGATGGCCCCCGACTTTCAAGCCATGTACGGCTGGTTCCGCCGTTTCCTCACTGCCAGCGCCCAGGGACCGGCTGCCATCATTGCCCGCCACAACGATCGCTGCATCTTTAGCGTCGATGCCATGGGGCTTCGCCCTCTTTGGGTCGGGGAGACCGATAAGGAGATTTTCGCTTCTTCGGAGCTGGGGGTCGTCCCGCACGAAGAGATTCTCAGTGATCCCAAGCCGCTGGCACCGGGAGAGAAGCTCGGGATCAAGCTGGCTGCCGACCGGGAACCGGTAGTCCTGGCGCATCATGAACTGCGGGATGAAGTCCTCGCCGTCTTCCGCAAGCGGACTGATCTCGCAGCGCAGGCCAGGAGTCTGGTTAAAGGGGGATTAATAGGGGCAATTCATGAATTGCCCTTACAGGGATGGCAGCGCAGCTCCCGCCTCCTCACCGGGAACCTGATGTCCGCTTTTGCCTGGAAATCGACAGATGTGCAGAATCTGCGGGAGATGGCAAAAAGTGGTCAGGATCCCATCGCCTCCCTCGGTTACGACGGCCCCCTCGCCCCCCTTTCCTTGTCGCGGCAGAACCTGGCCGACTACTTCAAGGAACAGGTGGCGGTGGTGACCAATCCGGCCATCGATCGCGAGCGGGAAGCAGAGCACTTCTCCACCCGTGTCTTTATCGGTCCGCGGCCAAACTTGCGGGGGACGCTCCAACCGGCGGTGGAGCTGGCCCTGCCGCTCCTCCTCGGCGGGACGCGCCACAGCAGCGGGGAGGATTTATCCGCCCTTGGCAACCGCTTTGGCACCTGTACTCTGGAGAGTCTGCTGGCCCGGACCGGTGCCAACCGCAGCCGCAGCCTCAGTTGCACGATGAAACGGAGTGAATCGCTGCCGGAGGCGCTGGCGCGGCTGACCCAGGAAGCGGTGACGGCCGTGCGGCGCGGGGTGCGCCTTCTCCTTCTCGACGACAGCGCCGCCTTTACTCCGACCCAGGCCTTTCTCGACCCCTGCCTGGTGGTGGCGGTGCTGCACAAAGCCCTCAAGGAGACGACAACCAACAACGGCGAATCGCTGCGCCGTCGGGTTGCTATTGTTGTCCGCTCCGGGGCGCTGCGTAATCTGCATGATCTGATCTTCGCTTACGGCATGGGGGCCGATGCCCTCTGCCCTTATTTAATGTGGGAGCAGGCCGCTGAACAGGAAAAGGGCGTCGAGAATCTCCTCGGCGTTCTGGCGCGCGGTCTGGAGAAGGTCATTTCGACCATGGGCACCCATGAGATCGGCGGCTACGGTAAATATTTCGCCTCCATCGGCCTGTGCAGTCATCTCGCCGCCATCTTCGAAACCCCCAACTTCTGCGGCTCCGGTACCGGCGGGTTGACGTTGCAACTTCTCGAAGCCGAGAATAAGGGGCGCAGCAGCGTCGCCCGCAGCCGCGACAAGCAGCCGGTTCCGGTGCAGTTTCGTCTCTACCCGCGCATCTGGAAGATGGTCGGCCAGGTGGCGAAGATGGAGGAGAGCTACGCTGACCTGTCCCGTCTCATCCAGCAGCTGGAGGCGGAGAATCCGACCGCCATCCGTCATCTTGTCGATCTCCGTTATCAGGAAGAGCTCGCCGTCGATCCTGAAGAGGTCGATACCACAGTAGGGCGCCATGATCTCCCGATCCTGCTCTCGGCGATGAGTTTCGGCTCACAGGGAGAGACCCCTTTCCGCATCTACGCCGAGGCGGCACGGCGGCTGAACATCATCTGCATGAACGGCGAAGGGGGGGAGATTGCCGACATGCTCGGCCAGTATCGCCACAACCGCGGCCAGCAGATCGCTTCTGGCCGCTTCGGGGTGACGATGGAGTACCTCAATTCTGCCGACATCCTCGAAATCAAGGTCGGACAGGGGGCGAAACCGGGGGAGGGGGGGCATCTCCCCGGCTTCAAGGTGACGGCGAAGATCGCTGCTGCCCGTCATGCTACCCCCGGCGTCTCGCTGATTTCACCATCCAACAACCATGATCTTTACTCCATCGAGGATCTTGCCCAGATTATTGAAGAGTTGCGTACCGCCAACCCCTCCGCCCGCATCAGCGTCAAGGTGCCGGCAGTGGCGGGGATTGCGACTATTGCCCTCGGTATCGCCAAGGCCGGAGCGGATATCATCACCATCAGTGGCTATGACGGCGGTACCGGCGCCGCCCGCAAACATGCCATCAAGTTTGTCGGCCTCCCGGCCGAGATCGGCGTGCGCGAAGCGCACCGCGCATTGGTCGAGGCGGGGATGCGTGATCGGGTCGAGCTCTGGGCCGACGGCGGCGCCCGAACCGGCCGCGACGTGGTCAAACTCATGCTCCTTGGTGCCAACCGCGTCGGCTTCGGCACCATGGCGATGGTTATCATCGGCTGCACCACTTGTCGCGGCTGCCACCTCGGCACCTGTCATGTCGGCATCGCCACCCAGATCGAGACGGTGGAGGAGGCGCAGGCGCGCGGCCTCAAGCGTTTCGTGCCGCGTGTTCTCGAGAACGGCATCATCTACGAAACCACCTTCTTCCGCGGCATGGCGCGGGAGATCAAGATCCTCACCGCCAAGCTCGGCTATCGTCGTACCCAGGATCTGGTCGGTCACGCCGAACTTCTGGTACAGAGCCGCGGCCTCGACCGTCTCGATCTTGGCGATCTCCTTTCCTTGCCGGCATCTCCGGCCCTCCCGGCGCTGGAGAATGAGGTGCGGATTATTCGTAAACCCCTCAACTATCTAACCTCCCTCATCTCCGGTCTGGTCGCTGACGCCTTTAGCGCCGGGGAAGAGCGGGTCCGTTACGACGACGACAATGCCACCAGCTCGGACCGGGCGATCGGTACCCACCTCGCCGGCACCATGGTGCGGGGCTGGCAGGCCGGCAAGTTCACTCCGGAGTGCGAGGCTCTCCTCCATTTCCATCGCGACTCGGTCCCCGGCAACGGTCTGGGCGCCTTCACCATCCCCCGCATCGCCATCCGTGTCGAAGGCGGGGCGCAGGATGGTGTCGGCAAGTCGACGCAGGGAGGGAAGATCGTCATCCTCAAAGGGGAGAACCGCAACGGCGTTCGCGTCGGCGGCTCGGTCGGCAAGGGCCTCGCCTACGGCGCCCAGGGGGGGACCTTCATCATTCAGGGGGATGCCGACAGTCGTGCCTGCATTCGCCTGTCCGGCGCCGACGTCATCCTCGGCGGACGCATTCGTACCCGGCTCGACGACAGTCTCGCCAATCTTGCCGGCCGCGCCAACCTCAAGGGTTTTGCCTGCGAATATATGACCGCCGGTCGCGTCGTCATCCTCGGTGACCCTGGTCCTTGGTTCTGTTCGGGGATGACCGGCGGCACGGTTTATTGTCACCTCGATACAACGATGGGTTTTGACCGCGAGGCATTACGGCGGCGGCTGGCGCGCGGGGCAGGGGTGGAGATCCGTGCTCTGGAGGAAGAGGATACGGCGATTATTGATTTCCTGCTCGGCAAGTATCACCGCGAACTTATCCATTCGCATCAGGAAGAGGAAGCCGACTGGCTGGCCACCGTGATCGCCGCCTGTCGCAGTCGTTTTGTCAAGATTGTGCCGGAAAAGGCGGTGTTGATGCCGCGCAGTACTGAGTAGCGTTGATAAACGGGCACTGGTTGTGGTAGGGATTGAAATTCTTCTTTGCATTGTTTAATTAGTTTTTACAATTATTGAATCTCATGTTATGTTTTTTAACAGTGGAAGTGACTGATGATCAACTTTCCGGGAGGAATTAATGAAAAAAATAATCTGTGTCTTTGCCGTGTTACTGTCGCTGTCCGGCCTCGTTTGGGCCCAGGGGGGGGGAGGGGTGATGAAGAAAAAACCATTGCCCTATGAATATGGCGCAGTAACGATAAGTAACTTTTCACAGTCGGCGGGTATTTCTCCTGTCGTTTTTGACCACTGGGTGCACCGGCGGCACTTCACTTGCCGCCTCTGTCACGTGGATATCGGTTTCGGCATGACTGCCAACTCCACCAAAATTCATGCTGCGGACAATAGCCGCGGGTTTTATTGTGGCACATGTCACAACGGCAGCATGATGCAGGACGGCCAGAAAATTTTTGCGTCCTGTAGCAGTGAGTACAGTCGTGATGATATCAAACGTTGCATGCGCTGCCATCTTCTTGAATCAAGCTCTTCCAAGCAGGAAGCTTTTTACCGCTTTGCGGAAAAGATGCCGCGGGAGACCTTCGGCAACGGGATCAACTGGGAAAAGGCTGAAAACGAGGGACTGATAAAGCCGGTCGACTACCTCAAGGGGATTTCAGTCAAGAAGGCAAAAATGAGGAACCAGCTGGATTTTGCTATCAATACAAAAGTTGCGGGAATGCCCGACATTATCTTTTCCCATAGCAAACACACAGTTTGGAATGGCTGTGAACTCTGCCACCCGGAAATCTTTCTGGGGGTAAAAAAGGGCGCGACAAAATATACGATGATCGATCTATTCGAAGGGAAATATTGTGGTGCCTGCCACGTTAGTGTCGCTTTCCCGCAAACCGATTGCCAGCGCTGCCATTCGCAGTCGCCGCAGTAGGAACTGAATAATGAGAAATATGGATTTTCGTAAATTACTGCCGATCGCTGCCTGTTATCTTGCATGCACGCTGATGCCTCCCGCTTACGGCGCAGATGACTGGCGAGCTGAATTTGATGACGTCTGTTCCAAGACAGATATTGCCATGAGCCTTTCAACGAGCGAACTTCTTGCCTTGACCTCTTCGTGTGACAAACTGGAGAAGGTTATTGACAGTCTGGATGAAACCGAACGCAGGGTCTTTCAGAAGCGACTGCAGATGTGTAAGAATCTCTATTTATTTGTTTTGGAAGCGAAGAGCAATGAACCGTCGGCTGAGTAAAAAACAGCGATTTGTGATGCTGGTGAATCGACCCTTATGGTTTGTCGGAAAACCTGCCGTGGGCTGTCGTCTGACTTTGCCGGTCGTTTTTTTGCTGATGTTTTTTTTGCTGGCCCTTTCTCCTGGTTTTGGAACCGCCCAGGCTATGAGTCGCTATGAACTCGGCCGGGTGATCGAAACAATCCCCCCCAACGGACCATTCTGGAAGTATGGTAACGTCGTCATGCAAAGCCGGACCCGGGCGGCGGGAGTGAAGCCGGTGGTCTTTTCGCACTGGAGTCATCGGCCGCTTTATACCTGTCGGGTCTGTCACGTCGAACTTGGCTTTACTATGAAGGCCGGGGGGTCTGGCATCACTCGCAATCAATACTTGTCCGGGGCCTTTTGTGGTGCCTGTCATGATGGTCAGACCGCTTTCTCGGCACGAAAAGTTAAAGGGAGCGAATGCGACCGCTGTCATCTTAAGGACACTACCGAGTTGGAGAAACGTTTCGAAACGTTTGCGGCGGTGTTTCCGGTAGCACATTTTGGCAACGGCATCGATTGGGCTCAAGCTCAGCGTGACTGGTCAATCAATCAACTCTCTTCGTTGCGGGCTTCGACTGTCATTATGCCGCTTCCGGAGAAACTGAAACAGCCTTTGAAGCTTGGCACTTCTTCCCCGCGGAGCGGCGTCTTTTTCTCCCATGAAGAGCATTTCGCCGAACTCGACTGCTCCAATTGCCATCCCGATCTCTTCACGATCAAGCAAAGCGGGACTCAAACCTTTAGCATGGAAAGAAATATCTTCGGTAATTTCTGTGGTGCCTGTCACATGCTCGTCGCCTTCCCGATGAACGACTGCCGACGTTGTCATCCTCAGATGAATTATACAACAAAGCCTTAGCAGCTGTTGTCCTGGCTGGTATGGCCCCCTTCAATTATTCAGCTCGCTGATAGAGCAGGATTCCCCCCCCCGCCAGAAAAAACCGGCAGGATTAGTCCCGGTAGTGTTTAATCCATTCATTTTAACCATTATTGTTGACAGTCGCCCACTAGATGTTGAATATGATCAATCATTAGAATCCTGCGAGAGAATTCCTTTTCGCACTCAAAAATCCGAGTATCTGAACAGTGTATCCTGTAGCACCCAAGAAAGATCGCCTGTGCTGTCGTCGACTTTTTCTGTCGAATCTTGTCCCCATGGTTGCATGGAATCATGGCCCGGGTTAAAACGCTCTCCCTCTATGAGGCTGTCATGAATCAGGCGCGTATCTCATTCCTGTTGAAACTCTCCTCTTTATTATGTCTGTTAGCCTTAATTTTTACCGTCTCCCCGGTCCTGGCCGCCGGGATGGATGATGACAAGGCACTTAACCTGACGACCTTGAGCCTTGAACAGCTCATGGAGATTGAAGTGCCGACCGTTTATGGCGCCTGCAAGTATGATCAGAAGGTGACGGATGCCCCGGCTTCAGTCACTATCATTACCGCTGAGGAGATCAAAAAGTACGGTTACCGCTCCTTTGCTGAAATTCTTCGCAGTGTGCGGGGCTTCAGCGTGTCCAACGACCGCAACTACCAGTACCTGGGAGTGCGGGGATTCAGTCGCCCCGGTGACTACAACAGTCGCGTGCTCCTTCTCATCGACGGCCATCGCCTCAATAACAATATCTACGATCAAGCGCCAATCGGAACGGACTTTCCCCTTGATGTTGACCTGATTGACCGGGTCGAAGTTATCCGCGGGCCGGGCTCAGCCCTTTACGGCACCAGCGCCTTCTTCGGGGTGATCAACGTCATCACCCGGCAAGGGAAAGATCTCAAGACCCTTGAAGCATCAGGATCAGCCGGGAACCAGGAGACTTACAGCGGCCGTCTCAGTTATGGCAACAAACTCCCCGGCGGTCTGGAAATGCTGGTTTCGGCTTCCCGTTATGACAGTGAAGGGGAGGATCGCCTCTACTTTAAAGAGTTTGACGCCCTTGGCGATAATAACGGCATTGCTGAACATGCGGATGGCGACAGCTCCTACAGTCTCTTCTCCAGATTCACCTTACGGGACCTGACCCTCACTGGTGCCGTCTCTTCGCGGGAAAAGGTGATTCCGACCGGTGCCTACCAAACCGTCTTCAATGACCCCCGCAACCGCACGACCGATGCGTACGGGTATCTTGACTTGAAATACAGCCATAGACTGGAGGAACAGGGGGAGGTGACGGCCCGGGCTTACTATGAAAACTTCCGTTACCGCGGCGATTATATCTACAACGGGGAATTGGAAGGGGATCCGCTGCAGGTTAACAAGGACTTTGCCGACGGGGAATGGGTCGGTTTCGAACTGATGGCAACCCGGCGTTTTTTCGACAAGCATCAGCTCACCACCGGTTTAGAAAATCGCTACAATCTCCGCCTCGACCAGCGCAACTATTGGGTGGAGCCTTTTGAAAGCACGCTTGACGACCAGCGCAGCTCGAATATCTATGCCCTCTACATTCAGGACGAATACCAGATCCTTTCCAACCTCAGCCTCATCGGCGGCGTACGCTACGATCACTACAACTCTTTTGGTGGCACGAGCTCCCCCCGACTGGCTCTGATCTACAAGCCTTACGAGAAAAGCATCTTCAAATTCCTTTATGGTAAAGCCTTCCGTGCCCCGAACGTTTACGAATTGTTCTATGCCGATGGCGTGTATTACCGCGCCAATCCCGACTTGAATCCGGAAAGGATCACGACGACTGAAGTCGTCTACGACCAGTATCTGGGCGAGCACTTTCGCTCCACACTCTCCGCTTATTATTACCAGATCAAGGGGTTAATCTCTCAGCAGTTGGGGCCGGATGATCTTCTTGTCTATGAAAATACCGAGACCATACAGGCCCGGGGGATTGAAGCGGAGGTGGAGGTGCGTTGGGCCGATGGGCTGCAGGGGCGGGCGAGTTACGTTCTGCAGCAGGCCGAAGACAAGGAGACAGGGCTGACCTTGACCAATTCTCCCCGCCACCAGGCGAAAGTGAATCTGAATATTCCCTTGGTCAAGCAGAAGCTTTTCGCCGGCGCCGAAGTCCAGTACACCAGCACCCGCAAGACCCTGTTGCGAAACGATACCGGCGGGTTTACTACGACCAACCTGACCCTCTTCAGTCAGAATCTGGTGCCGGGACTCGATCTCTCCGCCAGCGTCTATAACCTCTTTGATAAGAATTATGGCGATCCTGTCGCCGGCGAATTGCAAATTGATCCGGAGCAGCCCGAACTCGGGCTTGATACCGTTGCTCAGGATGGCCGCACATTCCGGGTGAAACTGAGCTATCGCTTCTAGACTAAAGGGCGGCTCGACCCGAGCCGGTAGAGGAATTGTTTTTTGAAACGCAAATGTCCCAATTACATTAAGATTACTGGCAAGCTGCTGACCCTGCTGGTTCTGGTTCTGGCTCTTTTGACAATCGAACCGCTCCCCCTCTCGGCCGAGGCCCCCACCCCCCGGGAATACAAAGTCAAAAGTGCGTTCCTTTACAACTTTGTCCATTTTGTTGACTGGCCTGCCAGCGCCTTTACCTCTGCTCAATCCCCTTTTACTGTCGGCATTCTCGGGAAAAATCCCTTCGGTGCGGATCTGGAGAGCCTGAATGGTCAGAGCATTAAAAATCGAAAGCTCCTGGTCAAAACTCTGAGGAGCATCGAGGAAGCCAAGGACTGTCAGCTGCTTTTCATCAGTAACTCGGAGCGTGGGCGCCTGCTTCAAATCCTGAGCGCACTTCAAGGAATTCCAGTGTTGACGGTCAGTGATATTGAGGGGTTTGCTGCTAGCGGCGGAATGATTCATTTCGTCACTCTGGAGGATAAGGTCCGCTTTGAAATCAACCTTAAGGAGGCCCAGGCTGTCAAGCTCAACCTTAGTTCTCAGCTCCTCAAATTGGCACGTGATGTCATCAAATGACGCGGGAGATAGTTCATGCTGATCAGTTTCAATGACTCTGCTCTCAAGCACAAGCTGATTTCAATCATGCTGCTGACCAGCAGCATCGTTCTGCTGATCACTTCGCTCTCTTTTTTCACCCACGAGCTGCTGACCTACCGTAAAGTGATGCGACAAGAACTGCTCGGCATTGCGGATATTATCAGCAATAACACCGCGTCGGCCCTGATCTTTAATGACCAGAACGCTGCCCAGTTGACTTTGCAGGGGTTGACTGGCAATCCGCGGATTCTTAAAGCTCAGATTCTCTCTCCTGAAGGGAAAGTCTTTGCCGAGTATGGCTCATCAGGCTTAAAAACGAATCTGCTATCCATGTCGCCGGCAGGAAAGAAGGCCTTCTGGGATTGGCATAGCCCGGAAGAAGTTATACAGAAGATCACTGTCGATGGTCGCGAGGTCGGGACCGTTGTCATTCAGTCAAATTCGGCAGGGTTGCGGGAAAAACTTGACCTCTTTTTAGTTGTTGCCGCCATCTCTATGCTGGTGTCGGGGCTGATCGCCTATGTCGTCTCAACTCGGTTGCAAGGGTTGATCTCGGAGCCGATCATGCGCCTGGTGCAAACCATGAAACGGGTTTCCCAGGAAAAGAACTATCAGCTTCGCACGAAAAAGAACAGCAACGATGAAATCGGCACACTTATCGATGGTTTTAATGAAATGCTGGAAGAAATTGCCGAGCGGGATGAGCTTCTCCGGCAACGCCATGACCATCTACAGCAGCTAGCGCACTTTGACAGTCTCACTCGTCTCCCTAACCGGGTGCTCTTCTATGACCGGATTAGCCAGGCTCTTCTCCAGGCCGCCAGGCTGAAGCAGAAAGTCGCCATCCTTTTTGTTGATCTCGATCATTTCAAGGATATCAACGACACTCTAGGGCACCGAATCGGCGATCTTCTTTTGATCGAGGTCGCGAGCCGCCTCCAGGAGATTGTGCGTGCCTGTGACACCGTCGCGCGGATGGGGGGGGACGAGTTCACCCTCTGTTTGCAGAATATGGAGCATCCGGACAATGCCGGTCTGGTGGCACAGAAAATTGTCAACAGTCTGGCCCGGCCCTATACGATCGAAGGGGAGGATATCTTCGTCAGTGCCAGTGTCGGCATCACCCTCTTTCCTGTTGATGGGGTGAGTGTTGATGAATTACTGAAAAATGCCGACACCGCCATGTATCACGTCAAGGATCATGGCAAAAACATGTTTCAGTTCTTCTCCCAGGAGATGAATGACAAAACCTGTTCGCGGCTGGCCCTGCATAACAGTCTGCGTTATGCCCTCGAGCGGAACGAATTCCTCCTTTACTATCAACCAAAATTTGATATTGCCAGCCGGCAGCCGACCGGCATGGAAGCCCTGTTACGCTGGAACAATCCGGAAAAAGGGATCATTGTTCCCGATAAGTTCATCCCTCTTGCTGAAGAGACCGGCCTGATTGTTCCGATTGGCGAGTGGGTGCTGCGGACCGTCTGTGAGCAAATAAATAGTTGGCAAGCGCAAGGAAACCCGCCCCTGCGGGTCTCGATAAATATTTCTCCGGTCCAGTTCAGAAGGGATGATTTTGCTGAGTCGATCCTCAGGATTTTGGAAGAAACCGGCGTTAACCCGAATCTTCTTGAGTTGGAACTCACCGAGAGCGCGCTCATGCAGAACACGGCTTCAACGGTTGCAATCCTCCATAAATGCAGAAATCTCGGCATGCACATCTCTATCGATGATTTTGGCACCGGCTACTCTTCCTTGAGCTATTTGAAACGATTCCCGATCGATACCCTGAAGATTGACCGATCGTTTATTTTTAATCTCACAGAAAACCGGGATGACAACGCCATTGTCACGGCAATCATTGCCATGGCTCACAGCCTTAATCTCAAAATCATCGCCGAAGGGGTTGAAACAGAGGGTCAGTTGGCTTTTCTGGTGGAGCAGGGGTGTGAAGAAATGCAGGGGTATCTGTACAGTCGGCCGTTACCTGCAAAAGAGATCGACAAGCTGTTTGCGACCCTGATGCCGCCCAAGATAGCCGATAGACAGTAATTTTATAAGAACAAATGTCTTCGCAATAGAACCTGTTTGTGGAAGCTAACAAAATGTCTTATGCGAGATTTTATGGGGACAAATGAAGTTTATCTGCTGTCATCGAAATTACCCGGACGGGAAGTCCTACGGTGCCAGCAATGACCCCGGGAAAGCGGCACTTCCAGAAAAACCGGGCTGAAAATCTTATCGCCACAGGGCGGTTGGCCCTGGCGGCCTTTTTTCTCATCGCAATCTGGCTGGACCCCTCAGAACCTTTTCGATATGCCCGTCTTACCTATGTATTTTTAGCATGTTATCTGCTCTACTCCCTTGTGCTGGGAGTGTATACGTGGCAAAAGCATCAAATCGGGGACCACCTACTGGTTGTTACTCATAGTGTCGATTTGCTGGTCTTTTCTCTCCTCATGTATCTCACTGAAGGGCCAGGCAGTCCATTCTTCGTATTTTTCATTTTTCTCCTTGTTTGTGCCACGTTGCGCTGGCAGTGGCGCGGGACACTATGGACCGCGGTGGCTGCACTGTTTGTAGTCATTGCCCTGTCATTGTATCCATACAATCTCCTGCATGATCATAATTTTGAGCTGAATCGATTCATCATTCGGATTGCCTACCTGATAGTCATTGCGATTATGCTTGGTTTTCTGGGCGCCTATGAACAATCAATACGAAACGTCCTTACTATGTTGACGGAGTGGCCACGCACCGTCTCCGATGATCTTCAAGCCATGACAAATGAATTGTTGGGGCATGCCGCTACAGTTTTTGGTGTCCCCCGCATTCTCCTTGTCTGGGAGTCCGAGGAGGAACCCTGGCTCTATCTGGTTCTCTGGACGCAGGATGGTTGCCAGCAGAGCCGCGAACATCCGGACGCGTTTGGACCTCTCGTAGCAGAGAAACTGATTGGGACGAACTTTTTCTGCAGGGATGCCGCTGACCCTCAATCCCCGGTCATGCACATGTCTCCCTCCGGTTTGCAGAAATGGCAGGGAGTTCCCCTGCACCAAAAGCTGCAGCAGCGATTTAGCATTGGCTCCGTCATTGTTTCAGGGCTCAAAGGCGATAAAGTAACAGGTTATCTCCTGGCGCTTGACAAAAAGTCGATGACCGACGACGAGTTAGTTCTCGGCGAAATTGTCGCTCACGAATTGGCCGCCCGCTTTGACAATTATTTCCTTTTGAAGGAGTTGAAGCAGACGGCGACTTCGGATGCACAGATTCGTTTAGCGCGTGACCTGCACGATGGACTCCTCCAGTCTTTGACCGGAGTGGCTCTGCAGCTGGAAGCAGCGCAGCGTCTGATAGAATCTGAGCCGCAGACGGCGCGACAGCGTATCCATGAGATCCAGCGACTGCTTGCTGCCGAGCAACGCGATCTGAGGATCCACATCAGTGAACTGAGGCCTTTTCTCCCGGGACAGCCGGCGGAAGATTTCGAGCTTTCCGACCGTCTGGAGAAACTAGCCGAACGGATCAGGCTTCAATGGGATCCCGTCATCGTGATAACGATTTATCCTCCAATCCCCCGGATTACCAAGAGCATGGCGCGGGAGATTTATTTTGTTGTCAATGAGGCACTGATCAACGCCGTTCGCCATGCCGGTGCCTCCTATGTGCGGGCGGAGCTCGCTTTTGACCCTGGCCGGATTAAAATTACAGTCACCGATGACGGACAAGGATTCCCTTTCACCGGCCATTATGATCTTGAAAAATTATTTGAAATGAAGCGTGGACCCGTGACGTTAAGGGAGCGGATATCCGCCCTGGAGGGAACTCTGTCCATCGACTCAAGAGAAACCGGCGCGCATTTGGACATCACCCTGCCGCTGACGGAATATGGGGGCTGAAATGTCTATTAGTCTTGTTCTCGCTGACGACCACCCGCTTATCCTGAACGGTCTGAGCAACCTCCTTCTTCTGGAAGACGACCTAAAGGTTCTGGCGACCTGTGCCAACGGCGTCGAAGCAATTGGGGCGGTGCGCAGTCACCGCCCGGACGTGGCGGTCATGGATATTTGTATGCCTGAAATGAGTGGACTGGAGGTCTGCAGAAAAATCCGGGAGGATAAACTTCCGACGCGGCTGGTGATACTAACGGCAATGCTCAAGGAAGAGGAAATGTCCGAAGCGGTTCATCTGGGGGTGCATGGCATCGTTTTGAAGGAGATGGCACCCCAACTCCTTATCCAGTGCATTCGCAAAGTGCACGCGGGTGAGCAGTGGCTGGAGCGCCGCGCTACCAAACATGTCCTGGAAAAGATGCTGCGGAGAGAAACAGGGGCGCGCGAGGTGTCAACCATTCTCACTCACCGGGAAATCGAACTGGTCAGGATGGTCGCCGGCGGCCTGCGCAACAAGGAAGTCGCTGAAAAGCTTTTCATCAGTGAGGGGACGGTCAAGGTTCACCTGCATAACATTTACGAAAAACTGAATATTGACAGCCGGATGGAGCTTTTGAAGTATGCTCAGGAGAAGAGTTTGGTGTAAGCCATATCCATAAAAAAAGCCGGAGGGATATTTGCCACCGGCTCAACACACAACAATTAACTTCCAGCTTTAATTGATCGGCATGGTCCCAGTCGTAACCGTGTCGGTGATCGGGCTACCTGCTGCATCTTTGAGGTAGGCACTGTAGGACACGCTGTTAATTGTCACCGATACTACACTGTAGCCATAGGGGACGAGATCGGGATCAACCAGGTCAGCATTGGGAACTATTGACAGGGTGTTTGTCCAACTGTAGCCAGTAATTTTCCCTTTGGGGTTGAGGCGGCCCTTCTCGATAGTCGGCTCGGTGATTGCCGTCATGCCTTGCGTGCCATTGAATGTTTGAGTGACTGTTGTAGGCTCAGTCGTGGTCGTAGAGGTCTCATACGTGCCTGTCCAGATGGCGCCATTTGTAGCTTTGGGATCGCCATTTTTATCAAAGCAGCCCTCTGTGTTAGGTACGCCCGTCACACACTTGCCGGGGACAAACACAATAACAGTCGTTGTCTCACCGGGGATTGTTTCCGTTTTTTCGGCTGCAAAGGAATATTCATAAGTCACATCAACCACAACCGTCTTTTTGCTCTGGATAGCACCGTGATTAACGGTGCCGGAAACAGTGGCAACATCGTTTGTATAACCGTATCCTGTAACTTTGAAATCGCCCGTAACATCTGCCATTGCCATCGTTGCCAGGCATCCCACCATTGCCACTGCTGCGAGAATCGACTTTTTCATTTTCTGTTCCTCCTATTGATAAGTTATTACCGGACCATACCGGCGTTGCTTGCATTACGAAATCCGCCTGAATCCCTTTTACTTCTGCGCCATGACTGAAATATCAGCAAACCGATGGGAAATAATGGAGACGGCAACTCCCCTTTTCTCCAGACCCGGCTCCACTCTGACCACCTCCCCCTCACAAAGAAGCTTTGCAGACCGGTCCCCCTTGATCGCGTACTCCAGTTTCATGACAAATTCGACCTGTTCACCCACCGATAAGGGCTGATCCGTCTCGAAAAATACGCCATCAACGCAACAATCGCGGGTTATCCCTCTGCCCGATTTCAACTCAATCGGAATTCCTACCTTGAAGCGCTCGGATCTTCTTTTCTCCGTAGAGCTCATGTCGGATCCTTGTGAATTTTACAACTGAGACGATCTCACCGGTTTGTTTGAACACATCATAGTTCATTAGTCTTTGTTTAAAATAGACGGCTGGATATATTTTTCTATACCAAAAGATATAGTGCATCGAAAAAAACAAGGAAAAATATTAGGTTAGAGTTGGAAGCAATAACAGAAATCATGAGTGTTTAGTCACCCATCGTCGCTTGTCTAGCGCTGGAGGGTTGGTTGCTGGAGGTCGAGATGCGCGAAGGCTCCCAGCATATCCGGAAGGTCTTCATTCCGTTTCTTGCCCGCGTTCTGCGACAGACGTCGAATCAAGTGAGGTGGTCGTTATTGCTCACGGATTCAGGCAAAGTTCTATATCGAAAGATATAGAGAAAAATATATCGAATGACTTATTATAATTTGTGGAGTCTAATCATATGCTTGATTCAAAGAAATTTGCTAATGGACCGATCGGCAAAACTTGTCGAAAAACTTGTCGTGAATTTCGCAGATAAGAGAAAATCAAACCACTATTCCGGTGCAATTTCGTTGGAGTGAAAAGGGCTGCGGAGAAGCCCTGAGGGTAGGAAGGGGGTGCTCATCAAGGAAACGCTACGAGAGAGGATATGAAGAAGATGTGGATTGTTTTGGGCGCAGAAAAAAGCCAAACCCGTTGCGAGGCGGGGACGGAAAGCTACGGATCTCGTTGGTGAGATGGCTGGGTTGCCTGAAATCTTTGCCGGCCTCGGCCGGCAAGAAAAAGGGAGAACAAAAATGAAAAAATCTGTTTTGGCAGTAACGGCAATGTTGGCATTTCTGGCAATGGGCAGCGTGGCCACCGCAGCAACCGTCGGATGGGACGGGAATGGAACGTCTGAAGGTGTCTGCAACAATGTCACGGTTGATCCAACCGTCACTGGACAAAACTGGCTGTTTGTTCTGACCCAGGCAAATACAGCGATTAGACCAGAGTTGAACGCGACGTTTAATTCTGTGGGAAAAACTTTGAGTCCTGCCTCCAAGATCAACAGGAACAATGTGCAGTTCTCGGTCAACACGGCGCCGTATGCCATTTTGCAATCTGCCTCTGCAGTCGAAGGCAACGCAAAGAGCGTGTTGACGGTATCACACTGTGAGGTCGGAGTTCAGCCCCAGTGGTGTTCGCCCGGATTCTGGAGAAATGCCGATGATAAAGCATGGAGCGACGCAGGCATCAACCGTGAGGAGGCGAAATATTCAGAAGTGACGGATAAGTACAGCTATTGCCCGGCAGCGGATGGAGACCCGACACTGCAGCAGGTTCTTGAAAGAAAACAAGACTATTTCGCGTCTACTGATCAGGGACAAGCCTTCAACTGCGTTGGTGACTTCCTCAGCGACGCACACCCCAACATCAGCTTCTCCGATAATATCCGCGCTCTGAACACCTGCCCGATCAGCAACGCTGGGTACGTGATATTACCGTAGGGGGATTTTGCGGGGTTAGCCCCCGACTTGGGGCAAACGCCGATTTGAAAAAAAACGTACATAATTTCTGGGACGGGTGGATTGCCACTCGTCCCTTTTATTTTCCCACTGAAAACGCGAAAGAGCGCCCGCAAGGGGCGCCCACAAAACCGAGTTGAAATTGGGCCAGCGATGCCCTTTATTTCCTCTCTTGATATGACTACCTCAATGGCTGGATTGCGGACGTGCAGTGAAAGGAGCAGCCATGACCGATAGTATCCTTGGACAGGCAAGTCGCAGTCATCTACCTTGTCGCGGCGTTGATCTGCGGGACCTACGGAATTTTTTTATTCGCACCAGGAAGGAAGCCGTTTGGGTGGCTGGAGTGATTACCGCCTGCCGCACGAGATTATGCTGAAAAAGTCGGTGCTGATGCCGTGCAGTACTGAGTGGAAGAGTAACCGGGAGACGCACCTGTTTTTCACACAAAAGGTGGCCAATTGGCCGCCTTTTGTTGTATCAGATCAAATTTTTGTCACAAAAAACCAGAGACCAGAGCTGTTGTTGCGCTCGTCATCTAAGGGCGTTCGCCGATGACCCAGAGGGCGAGGGGGGCTTTATGTATGAGATCGTGCGACACGCTCCCTTGTAACATCTCCTGCACCAGCGACAGACCGCGGCGGCCGACGACGATGGTATCGCAGTCCTGTTCCAGCGCTTCATCGATGATATCCAGGGCGACGCCGCGCCGCAGCGGCTTGGCCGAAGTCTGCACCTGTGCGGCGGGAAAACCGTTATCCACCAGGAGGTTAGTGATCTCCTGAAAAAAGTTCTGAACCTGCTGGACTTCCTGTTGATGGTCCTCGCCGCCATGCACTTCAAGCGGGGCGCTATCACTCAGCTTCTCCATTTCGCGACTATCGTAGGGGATTCCGGTCATCACCGAAAAGAGGGTGACTTCACAGCCGGGCAGATATGGGGCTACGGTCGCCAGATACTCTGCGGCACTTTTCGAGGGGGGGGAACAGTCAACGGCAAATAGCACTTTCCTCACGTTTTATCTCCTTGTGTGGACGGCAAGGGGGGCAGTTACCCGCTTACAGGAAGAACAAAAAGGACATCAGCGCCAGAAAGAGGACCGCCAGGAGTACGCCACCGCCGACCGGGTAGGCGCTGCGTTCACAGCGGCCGGAAAATTCGTCCGCAGGGACATCCTTGCCAATCATCTTGTAGTAGGGCGCAGCGAACAAGGCGTGCAAGCGGTCGGCGGGATCGACAAAGAAGCGGGCCAGGGCTGCCGGCAGGCGCCGGACAAAGAGCTGGTCGCCCCAGCTGTTCAGGCGGTTGAAGCTCCGCTCGGCGATGCCGTAGAACAATCGGCCACCCTTACGGTAAAACCAGTCGGCATCGAGATTGATCGAACGAATCTCGGCCGGGTAAATTCCCGACAACAGCAACAGTGAAAAGGCCAGAGCCGAGAAGAAGAGGAGCTGGGTCTGGGAAATGACGTGTGAAACGGTATAGGGCTGATAATCGGTGGGGAAGGGGAGCAGATTGTAAAGGTATTGCGGGAAGCAGCCGATGAAGATGCAGAGGGCAGCGGTCATCCCCATGGCAAGGAGCATGTGGCGTGGCGCTTCCTGGCAGCGAATGCCGGAGTCGTGGGAAAAAAAAGCGAAAAAAGGGATTTTGATGCCGGCGTGGTGAAAGACGCCGGCCGAGGCAAAGAGGAGGACAAACCAGACAAAGCGCAGATCCCCGAGGGCGGCGGCTTCCATGACCATCGATTTGCTGACAAAGCCGCTGAAAAGGGGAAAGGCGGAGATCGATGCCGCGCCGACGATGCAAAAGGCACAGGTCCAGGGCATGGATTTGTAGAGTCCCCCGAGATCGGTGGCGTTGATTTTGCCGGTGCGATACAGCACCGCCCCCATCGTCATGAAGAGCAGTCCCTTGAAGAGGATGTCGTTAAAGGCGTGGGCCACCGCGCCATTGATGGAGAGGGCGGTGCCGATGCCGATCCCCACCACCATAAAGCCGACTTGGTTGATCAGGCTGTAGGCCAGAACCCGGCGCAGGTCGTTCTCGATAACAGCATAAAAGATCGGAAAGGCGGCCATTGCGGTGCCGATCCAGATCAATTCGCTGGTGCCGGGAAAAGATCTGGCCAGGGCATAGATCGCCACCTTGGTGGTGAAGGCCGAAAGGAAGACGGTACCGGTGACGGTCGACTCCGGGTAAGCGTCAGTGAGCCAGGGGTGCAGCAGCGGCCAGGCACAGTTGACCCCGAAACCGATAAAGATCAGCCAGGAAGCAGGGGTCGCCAGACCGATGTAAGCGAACTTGGCGCTGCCGGTCTGCTGTACCTGTAAAATAATCCCGGCGAGGAGGCAGAGACCGCCGGCGACGTGGACCATGAAGTAGCGAAAGCCGGCTCCGAGGGCGGCGGGAGTCCGCCGCGCCATGATCAGGAAGGTGGCGCAAATGGTGAGGAGTTCCCAAAAGACGAAGAGCGAAAAGAGATCTCCGGAAAAGACTGCTCCGAGGGCGGCCGCGGCATAGATCAGCGAAGCGACGTTCTGGACCTTGTCGGCCACATGCAAGGCATAAAGGACAGAGAGGAAGGTGATGAGGTGAAAAATTATGCCGAAGATATAACTGAGACGATCAACCCGGCCGAGGATGATTTCATGGCCAAAAAAGCTGGTGACCCAGTGGTTTCCTTCGGGGATCAGCAGGAAGTTAACGAAGCTCACCACGGGCAGGAGCAGCATCCAGCTGTTCCTGATCTTCCCTTTGAGAAAGGGGACGACCAGGGCACCGACCATCAGCAGGAGAAAAGGGGGCAAAGCGCTAATCATAATGATTCTCTTTACGCATCACGAGGGGGCGCAGGATGTATTTGGCCACAAGGACGAGGATGACACAGGCGACAAACCCGTAAAGGGAGTAGAAGCCGAAGCGATCCTCCCAGGGGAAGATGGCATGCTTGTGGTAAATCAGGTCGGTGGCAAAAAGAAGGATGACACAAGTGTAAAAGATGTAGAGCAGTCGCTGCACATTGCGGGGGTTGTCAAAGACACCCAGCTTCTCCGCGAGCGGGGCGGACGAGGTGTCAGTCTGCTCCGCCGGCGGCGGATTATTCGGGGATACTGGCATTGCCGACTCCTACAGAGTGTCGAAAAGAATCCACGCGAGGTAGAGGGTTCCGAGTGTAAAGATGATGAGAAAGGCCGGCAGGTAACCCGGCACCGGTTCATGATCCAGAATCATCTTTTCTTCGTGTTGATGATCGCTCATGGTCGTTTTCCTGGCGTCGCGACTTATGAAAGGGCGAGCTGAATCAGGCGCAAGAAAGTGCCGGGATAAAAGAAGAGGAGCAGCGAGCCGAGGGCCGTGATCGTCAGCGGGACAAGGCACCAAAGGGGCGCTTCCTGAATGCCTTCACCCTCGTCGCCGCTTTTCGCCGGGGCAAAGAAGCCGCGGTAAACAAACGGGAAGAAGTACGCGGCATTGAGCAGGGAACTGATCAGCAGCACCGCCACCAGAACCAGTTGGTCGGCCTGCACCGCTCCGATCACCAGTTGCCACTTGCTGAGGAACCCACCGAGTGGCGGCATACCGATGATGCTGAGAGAGCCGAGAAAGAAAGCAAAATAGGTGATCGGCATCTTCCGGCCGAGGCCATCCATTTCGCTGATGTACTTTTTATGGCTGGCGACATAGATGGCACCGGCACAAAAGAAGAGAGTGATCTTGCCAAAGGCGTGCATGGCGATGTGCAGCAATCCCCCGGTCATTCCCGCCGCCGAGAGCATGCCGGCGCCGAGGATCATGTAGGAGAGTTGGCCGATGGTCGAATAGGCCAGACGCCGCTTGAGGTTGTCCTGAGTCAGGGCGATCAGCGAGGCGGCGAGGATGGTCACAGAGACAAAGTAGGTCAGGGCGATGCCGAGATCGAGGGAGCGCAGCAGATCCGGGCCGAGGATGTCGAAGATTACGCGCAAAATCGAGAAGACCCCGACCTTGACAACGGCGACGCCATGGAGAAAGCTGCTGACCGGGGTCGGGGCGACCATCGCCGCCGGCAGCCAGCCGTGGAAGGGCATGATCCCAGCCTTGGCGAAACCGGCGACAAAGAGGACGAGCAGGAGGGCGACGGTCCCCGGCGCTACCCCGGTGCCACTCAGGATCCCCCCGGAGGTGAAGTCAAGGGTGCCGGCGATGGCGTAGACGATGAGCATGGCCGGCAGGGCAAAGCCGATGGAGGTGCCGAGGATATAGGTGAGGTACTTGCGCCCGGAGACCTTCGCCTCGGCGTTGCGCTCATGCGTCACGAGCGGATAGGTGGAGAGGGAGAGCATCTCGTAAAAGAGATAAAGGGTGAGCAGGTTGGCGGAGAAGGCGACACCGATGGTGGCGGAGATCGCGACCGCAAAGGAGGCATAATAACGGGTCTGGTCATGCTCCTGCAGCGCCCGCATGTAGCCGATGGAGTAAATAGAGGTGCAGATCCACAGGAAAGAGGCGACCAGGGCGAAGAACATCCCCATCGCGTCGACCCGCAGCTGAAAGGGGACACCCGGGATCAGTTCGGCCAGGGTGAAGACAAACCCGTCGCCGGCCAGCACGGTCGGCAACATGGTCAGGACCAGCAGGAACTTGCCGACGGCGATCAGCAGGGTCACGCTTTCCCGCAGGTTCGGGCGGCGATTAGCGAGAATGATGAAGATGGCGCCGATTAATGAAATCCCGACCGCAGCCACCGGTAACAATGAAGTGATGATATTCATGATTCCTCGTGACCGCTAGAAGCCAGCCGGCAGAGCCGGGATAATCAGGTGCTCGACCAGCGGTCCGACCGCCAGGCCGATGGCCAGCAATGCCACTGCAGACAGGAGGAGAGGGCTGAGCTGCCAGGCGCAGGCTTCCTGGCGCGGCATATCGGCACCATGGCCATGCTCGCCGCCCCCCTGAAAATAAGCGATTTCAATAATACGAAAGAAGAGAATGGCGTTGACCAGACTGCTGATCAGCAGGGCGGCCACGTAAATCCAGGCCCAGGGGCCGGCCTGTATGCCACCGAGAATCAGATACCACTTGCTGAAGAAGCCGGCCGTGGGCGGGACGCCGATCATCGAAAAGGCACCGATGGTGAAGGCAGCCATGGTTAGCGGCATGCGCCGGTAAAGTCCCTGCATCGACGCGAGTTTGCTGTCGCCGAGGCGAAAGACGATGGCCGACGCAGCGAGGAAGAGACAGAGGGTCATCAGGGCATCATTGACGATGTGCAGAATCGCTCCGGTCATCCCCGGGGTGTTGGCCAGCCAGACGCCCCCGACCATGTAGCCGACTTCGGCGACGATGATGTAGGACAGCATCCGTTTGAGATCAGTCTGCGCCAACGCCAGCCCCGAGGCGATCAGGATCGCCAGGGCTGCGGCCCAGACGATGAGGTGCTGTACGCCGACGTGCTGAAAGAAGGCATAATCCGGGGAGAAGATGGAGAAGATGATGCGGATCATCAGGAAGACCGAGACTTTGGTCATCAGCGGAGCGATCAGGACGCTGGTGCTGGAGGGTGCAAGGGAATAGGCGTTCGGCAGCCAGCCGTGCAGCGGCAGGAAGGCCATCTTGATCCAGACGCCGACCAGCAGGAAGGCAAAGGCCGTCGCCACCGAGATCGAGCCGTACATGCCGGGGAGGATGCTCTGGATGTCGGCCATGTTCAGTGAGCCAGTGAGCATGTAGAGATAACCGACGCCGAGGAGATAGAAGCAGGCGCCGATCGTCCCCATGATGATGTAGTTGAAGCTGGCCAGCGGCGCCCGCCCTTTGCCCATGGCGATCAGGCAGTAGGTGGTGATCGAGGTGATCTCCAGCAGGACATAAAGGTTGAAGGCGTCGCCGGTAACCACCAGGCCGAGGAGTCCGGCGATGAGGATCAGATAGAGGGTGAAGAAGAGATGTTCCCGTCCGGGTAGCTCTTGACGGGCACTGGCCAGAGCTGAAAAGGTCGCCAACAGCGCCACTGCGGCGATCAACACCAGCATCAAGGCCGAGAGGGGGTCGATGACCAGTTCGATGCCCCAGGGAGCCCGCCAGCCGCCGACCGTGTAGTGGATGGTGCCGTGCGTCAGTACCTGCTGCAAGACCAGCAGGGCGCTGATGGTGGAAAAGGTCAGGGCGCCCAGGGAGAGGACCGCTACCGAGCCGCGCCAGAAGCGACCGGCGAGATTGACGAAAAAAGCGGTCAGCAGAGGGGCCGCTAAAACATAAAGGGGGAGGTTGCTAGTCATGAGCGACCAATCTTGTCGAGGATTTCGTCTTCTTCCAGGGTTCCGTATTGCTTGTAGATACGTTGCATCACCGCCAGGGCGACACCGGTGACACTGACCGAGACGACGATGGCGGTGAGCATCAGGACGTGCGGCAGGGGATTTACCACCTCCGCCACCTTGACGGCTCCGGCCAGGGCCGCCTCTTTGTCGAGGATCGGGATGCCGCCGCCGCGCTTGGCCCCCATGGAGACATAGAAGAGAATAATGGCGGTTTGGAAGATATTCATCCCCAACAGTTTTTTGACCAGATTACGTTTGCCGATCATGGCGTAGAAGCCGATCATCATCAGCACGACATAAAGCCAGTAATTGTATTTTGCGACCACTTCGCCCAGCATCGATTCCATGCTATAGCCCTTCTTCCATCTGGCCGCCGGAGGCCATGTCCCAGTAAATAGAGAGCATGATGCACATGACTCCCAGTCCGACGCCGACCTCTACAAGAAAAATACCGAGCGAGCGCCACTCAATCGGATCGATGGGGAGCAGGCGGGTGAGGATACTGTAGTCGAGAAAGTAGCCGCCGAGCAGCGCACATAAAGTTGCAATGCCGGTATAGATCAATGCACCGATGTTGGCGAGAATGGCGTTGGTGCGGATCGGGAAGTAGCGTTTGCTGGTCGGCAGGTCGTAGCCGAGGGCAATGAGAATAAAGGCCGCGCCGAGCAGCACCCCTCCCTGGAAGCCGCCGCCCGGGCTGTAGTGCCCGTGCACAATGACGTAGAGGCCAAAGATCTGGATGAACGGCACTGTCAGGCGGATCGTCGTCTGCAGAATCAGATTGTCGCCACCGTCGTCCTTGGCGAGTTCCTGTAAGCTCTTCATGAATCACTCCGTCGCAACACCGCCACCACCCCCATGCCGGCGCAATAGATGACCACCAGTTCGAACATGGTGTCATAGCCCCGATAATCGCCGAGAACGGCGGTGACCAGGTTCGGCACATGGGTTTCCTTGACGGCCTGCTCGATATAGTACGTCGAGAGATGGCTGTTGGGCGGCGACTTCGGATCTCCCCAAGGGGCGAAGTCAGCCGTGCCGTAAAGGAGGATGGCGCCGGTCAGGATGGTCGCCAGCAGGGCCAGGGTTTTCAATCCTTACTCCTTCGTGTTGTGCGGAAGATGGCGGCAATGAAGAGGATGGTGCTGATGCCGGCGCCGACCGTTGCCTCGGTGAAAGCGACATCGACCGCCCCCATCTCTGCCCATAACAAGCACAGAAGAAAGCTGTAGGCGCCAAAGACGATGGCCGCCCCGAGCAGGTCGCGAACGGTTATGGTGGCAATCGCACAGATGACGACCATCAGCAGAATCAACAGGTCGAGTTGCCAGATCATGAGTGTTTCTGCTCCTTGGTCCAGGGTTCGACGCCGACCACCAGCGCCGCCTTGGTGAGGGCGTGGGTCGCTGTCGGACTGGTAATGGAGATGAAGGCGACGATCGCCAGAATCTTCAGGCTGACCAGCAGGTTACCAAAAGAGAAGTCGTGGAGATTAAAGAGGGCCACAGCCAGCAGCACCAGGAAGGCCGCCAGTGTGTCGCATTTACCGGCGGCATGCAATCGGGTGTAAAAATCGGGAAAGCGCAAGATGCCGATCGTACCGATGGCAAAAAAGAAGACGCCGGCAATGAGCAGCACGGAAACCAGAATGGTCATATCAGGCGGCCTCCTTTTCCTTGATCAGTTCATCCTGCAGGTGAACACTTTTACGCCGCAGGAAGAATTTGGTGGCACCAAGGGTGGCGATAAAGTTGAGCAAGGCATAAGCAATGGCAATATCGACGAACATACCGACCTGGCCGTAAAGGAGACCAATCAGCAGCAGAACAATCGTTGTTTTGGTGCCGATGACATTGACTCCGACGATACGGTCAAGGACGGTCGGCCCTCCCACGACCCGTATCAGGGAAAGTAGGATCAGCAGCAGCAGGGCAATGGCGGCGGCGAGAAAAACCGTGGACATCTTTGTTAGTCCTTTTCCAGGGCGGCGATCAGGCGCTCTTCCATCTCGCCCGGCAGATCAGAGGCGGCCGCAGCGGTCAGGGCGTAGACGGTGAACTCATCATTGCTTAGGTTGACGGTGATGGTGCCGGGGGTGAGGGTGATGGACTGTGCCAGGGTCACCCGGGCAAAGGAGCCTTTGAGGCGGGTGCGAAAGCGGACCAATTGGGGATCGATCACTTCAAGCATGCGCGGGTGCAGGACGATGTAGGCCACCTGCAGGTTGGACAGCAGGATCTGCCAGAAGAGCCAGGGGAGATAGATGATCATCCCGAGTACTTGGCTGAAACGTACTTTGAACTCCGGACCAAAGAGGAGGTCCGCCGACAGAAAGGCGATCAGTAGACAGCAGAGCAGTCCCAGGCTCAGGTGGAAGGCATCGAACATTCCGGACATCAAGATCCAGAAACCGGCCATGACTATGAAGGTTACGACTTTATTCATAAGTGACCACGCTGAGGAATGTAAATTAATTGGAAACGATGTTTGTTTATTTTTTGACCTGTTTAAAGGGAGCCAATTTTCGCCAGCGCCGTACCATTTATCATGCTTTTTCTTTGCGGGTCAAGAAAATCCGGTGGTTGTTTTTGCTTTTTTCATCTCCGTTCGGGCGATGTAATTTATTGTGAATAAATGTCTTCAGGATTTTATCAAACGCTATTTGTTGTATACGCTTTAGGCGGTAGGCGTGTCCTGTTGTGACCGTTCTGTGTGGGGTCGGTGATGATTTTTCGCTACGGAGTTGAAAAGAACAAAATCTCCGTTAGACTTTAATCTCCGGGAAAAAGACTTCCGTTGTTTTTTAGTTTTGTCATATAGAGCAGGAGGCTCAGTTTATGCGTTCCTTTTCCTTCGACATCGGCGCGACCCCGGTGCCCGGCGGCGTCAACTTTCGGGTCTGGGCTCCGGCCGCGACCTGTGTCGAGGTCGAAATACTGTCGACCGCTGGCAGGAAATTCGTTTTGCAGCGGGATGGCGACTATTTTCAGGGTGTCGTCGTTGCTGCTGTCGGCGATGACTACTGGTACTGGCTGGACAACACGCTGCGGCGGCCGGATCCGGCTTCGCGTTCGCAACCGCAGGGGGTGCATGGCCCTTCCCGCATCATCGATCCGGCTTTCCCTGAGAATGAAGGGGGATGGGCCGGCATCGCCCTTGACGCTTGCATCTTCTACGAGCTGCACATCGGCACCTTTACTCCGGCCGGAACCTTCGACGCGGCCATCGACCGCCTTGCTTATCTTCGCGAACTCGGGGTCACGGCGCTTCAGATCATGCCGGTGGCGCAATTTCCCGGCGAACGTAACTGGGGCTACGACGGGGTCTTTCCCTTTGCACCGCAAGAGAGTTACGGTGGGCCCGCCGGTCTGAAACGTCTGGTTGCGGCCTGTCATCAACAGGGGTTAGCCGTCTTCCTGGATGTTGTCTACAACCATCTCGGCCCGGAAGGGAACTACCTGCACGCCTTCGGCCCCTACTTTACCGACCGTTATCGCACCCCTTGGGGGGATGCGGTTAACTTTGACGGCGCGGACAGCGATGGCGTGCGCCACTACTTTATCGCCAATGCCTGTTATTGGCTGCGCGAGTACCACTTCGACGGCCTGCGCCTCGATGCGGTGCATGGCATCTTCGACTTCAGCGCCCGCCACATTCTCGACGAATTGACCGAGGCAGTGCATGCGCTGGCCGCTGAGCTCGGACGCCCGGCTTATGTCATCGCCGAAAGCGATCTCAACGATCCCCGGCTGGTCATCGATCGCCGGCACGGGGGCTACGGCCTCGATGCCCAGTGGTGTGATGACTTCCATCATGCTCTCCGCACCCTCTTAACCGGCGACCGTTCCGGATATTTCCGCGACTTTGGTGGATTTTCCCCGCTCGTCAAGAGTTTCCGCGCCGGATTTGTGATGGCCGGCGATTATTCCTCCTATCGGCGCCGCCGCCATGGCGCCTCTTCGGCGGAGATCCCCCCCCGCCAGCTGCTGGTCTTTGCCCAGAACCATGACCAGGTGGGGAACCGCATGCGCGGCGAGCGGCTCAGTGAACATCTGTCTCCGCCGCAGCTGAAACTTGCCGCCGCCACGGTCTTGCTTTCCCCTTACCTCCCCCTCCTCTTTATGGGCGAAGAGTACGCGGAGAGAGCTCCCTTCCCTTATTTCATCAGTCATGGTGATGCGGAGCTGGTCGCGGCGGTCCGGCAGGGACGGAATGATGAATTTCTCCAGTTTGCGTGGCAGGGTCACCCTCCCGATCCGCAGGCCGAAAGCACTTTCCTGTCGGCAAAAGTCGATCCGGAACAGCGCCGGCAGGGGGAGCAGCGGGCACTCTTCGATTTCTATGGTGAGCTGATCCGACTGCGCAAGGAGTGCCGGCCTCTTGCCAAGCTCGACCGGGAGGGGATGGAGATTGTTGCCGGCGAGGAGGAACAGCTGCTGGCCATCACCCGTAGCGCTGGCGACGAGCAGATCCTTTGTCTCTTCAACTATAGTGAGCGGCCGCGTCTTGTCGCTCCCCCCCTGGCGATGGGGACTCTTACCCTTCTTTTCGATTCTGCCGGTGCCGTGTTGCCGGGCAGGGGCATCACGGTCGATGCCGCCCGACCTGAAACCTTTCCGGCGCTCCCCCCCTTTGGTGTCAGCGTCTACCGAAAGGACTAGATTATGGAACGATTCCTCTGCATCCATGGCCACTTTTATCAGCCCCCCCGCGAGAACCCCTGGCTGGAGGCGATTGAAATCCAGGATTCGGCTTATCCTTATCATGACTGGAATGAGCGGATCACCGCTGAGTGCTATGCCCCCAATACCGCGTCCCGCACCCTTGATCATGAAGGGCGGATCCGGGGGATCATCAATAACTATGCTTCGATCAGCTTCAACTTCGGTGCGACCCTCCTTTCCTGGATGGAAAAGTTTGCGCCCGCAACCTATCAGGCGATTCTCGCCGCCGACCGGCAGAGCCGCCACTGGCGTTCCGGGCATGGCGCTGCCCTGGCCCAGGTCTACAACCACATCATTATGCCTCTCGCCAGCCGGCGCGACAAAGAGACACAGGTGCGCTGGGGGATCAAGGATTTTGAAGCGCGCTTTCAACGCTTCCCCGAAGGGATGTGGCTGGCGGAGACCGCCGTCGATACAGAGACTCTCGAGGTGCTGGCCGCTGCGGAGATCCGTTTCACGATCCTTGCTCCGCATCAGGCAGCGGCGGTGCGCAAGATCGGCAGCGGCAAATGGCAGGAGGTCAACGGCGCCCGCATCGACCCTTCCCAGGCCTACCTCTGCCGTCTCCCCTCCGGGCGGAGCATCACCCTCTTCTTCTACGATGGACCGATCTCACAGGCCGTCGCCTTCGAGAAGCTGCTGAGCAGCGGTGAACAATTTGCCGCCCGGCTGTTGACCGGCTTTGCAGCCCAGCGCAAACATTCCCAACTCGTCCACATCGCCACCGATGGCGAGACCTACGGCCATCATCACCGCTTCGGCGAGATGGCGCTCGGCCATGCCCTGCATCATATCAAAACTAATAATTTGGCGCGGCTGACCAACTACGGCGAGTATCTGGAGCTGAATCCTCCCACCATGGAGGTCCAGATTGTCGAAAAGAGCTCCTGGAGCTGCAGTCACGGTGTCGAGCGCTGGCGTCGTCATTGCGGATGCAACTCGGGGGGGGGCAGTGGCTGGAACCAGCAGTGGCGGCAGCCGTTGCGCGAGGCCCTCGACTGGCTCGGCGGTGAACTGGCCGATGCTTATGAACGGGGAGCAGCCGGGGTGCTGAAGGAGCCCTGGAAGGCGCGGGATGATTATATTGACGTCATATTGAACCGCTCCCCGGAGAATGTTGCCGCCTTTTTGCAGCGGCATATGCCGCCGTCTCTGGGAGAAGAAGCTGCGGTCGACGCCCTTTGTCTGCTTGAGATGCAGCGCCACGCCCTGCTCATGTTCACCAGCTGCGGCTGGTTTTTTGATGAACTCTCGGGGCTGGAAACAGTGCAGATCATCCAGTATGCCGGCCGGGCCATCCAGTTGGCCGGGAAGTACTCGTCACAGCCGATCGAAGGCCCCTTTCTGAACCGGCTGGCGCTGGCTAAAAGCAACCTGCGTGTCCATGGGGACGGAGCGAAGATCTACAAGAAATCGATCAAGCCGGCGATGATCGACTTGATCAAGGTCGGGGCACACTACGCCGTCAGCTCGGTCTTTGAGGAGTACAGCAAGGAGACCGGCATCTTCAGTTATCATACCTTGCGGGAGGACTTCCTCCTTATCTCCGCCGGAGAGATGCGACTGGCGATCGGCAGGGTCTTCATCCGCTCGACCATCACTCATCAGGCCGACCGGATCAGTTTCTGTACCCTCTATCACGGCGGTCATGCCCTGAACAGCGGTGTCCGGTCCTTCCTTGGTGAAAGAGCTTATCTGGGCATGAAGAGGGAGATCGTCGCTGCCTTCAATGACGGTGATGTCGCCAAGATCATCCGGCGGATGGACGGTCATTTCGGCCGGCACAGTTACTCCCTGCGCAACCTTTTTCGCGATGAGCAGCGGCAGATCCTTAAGCACATCATTGCTGCAACCTTGCAGGAGTTTGAAATAAAATTCAGCGATCTCTACGACAAAAGCCGCAGCCTCGCCGGGTTTTTGCGCGAAACCGGTATGCCGGTACCGCACCGTTTTATGACCACGGCCGAGACCTCCCTGAATTTGCAACTGCAAAAGCTCTTCACCGCCGAGGCTGTCGACATGACAAGGCTGCAGGAGACAATCGACGAGATCGGCATCTGGAAGGTCGGCGTCGACAAGGTGGCCCTGGAGTTTATCGTTCGCCGTCGATTGGAGAGGGCCATGGATGCCCTGCAGGAAGAGCCGGAGAGCCCACAACGCCAGACGGATGTGAGTCAATTGCTAGAGGCGATTGCGCACCTCTCCATCGAGGTGAATCTCTGGGAGGTGCAGAACCAGTACTGGGATTTAATCCGTTCCCGCGGCATCGACTTCAGCCCTCACGCCGGAGAGACCGCGAGGCCTGGTACCGCCGGGGTTGAATTCCTCCGCAAACTCGGGGGACTGCTCCATTTTAATGTCGGGGTAGATCTGACATCCAGGGGAGAGCTATGAATGGTCAGGGTCTAAGGATACCGGTCTCAACCTACCGGCTGCAGTTCAATGCTGATTTTCGCTTCAGCGATGCGCAGCAGATCATCCCCTATCTGCATGCCCTCGGGATCAGCGATCTCTACGCTTCCCCCTACTTCAAAGCGCGGACAGGGAGCCAGCACGGTTACGATATTCTTGACCAGAACAGCCTTAATCCCGAGATCGGCAGCCCCGATGAGTACGAAGCGCTGGTCGCCACGCTGCATCGCTTTGATATGGGACAGATTCTCGATATCGTCCCTAACCACATGTGTATCGAAGGGCAGAATGACTTCTGGCTCGACGTCCTCGAGAATGGCCCAAGTTCCCCCTATGCGAACTTCTTCGATATCGATTGGCACCCGGTCAAGCAGGAGTTGGAAAACAAAATTCTCATCCCCATCCTCGGCGAGCAGTACGGAACCATCCTCGAAAACGGCGAGCTGCATCTGGCTTTTGAAGAAGGATCTTTCTTCGTTTACTACTTTGAACACAAATTTCCGATAATCCCCAAGTCCTACAGCAATGTCCTGACCCTGGAACTCGATGCTTTGGAGGCGGAGCTGTCGAGCGATGTCCACGAGTTTCAGGAGCTGATGAGCATCGTCACCGCCCTCAAGCACCTCCCCCCCACCACCGAACAGCTTCCCGAGCGCATCACGGAGCGCTACCGGGAGAAGGAGGTCGTCAAGCGGCGGCTCTGGACCCTGTATCAGGAGAGTAGCGTCATCAGGGCTTTTATTGACGGCAATGTCATCGCCTTCAACGGCAGTAAGGGTGATCCCCGCACTTTCGATCTCCTCGACGCTCTCCTCGGCGAGCAGGTCTATCGCATCTCCCACTGGCGAGTCGCCACCGAGGAGATCAACTACCGCCGCTTCTTCGACATCAACTCCCTCGGCGCCATTCGCGTCGAGGATCCGGTCGTCTTCGCTGCGACCCATCGCCTGGTCTTCGATCTGATTGCAAGCGGCAAGATCAACGGCCTGCGGATTGACCATGCCGATGGTCTGTGCGATCCGGAAGACTATATCAAGCGGCTGCAATCGAGCTGTTTTCTGCACCTCTATGGCGAGACCACCGGCGCTGAGAGCAAAGAGGAGGAGGCCACGATTCGCGGGAGGTATGGGCAAATTCTGGCCGGCGACCCTGCTTACAAGCCTTTTTACATCCTCGGCGAAAAGATCCTGCTGAAATCCGAGAAGCTGCCGGAGAGCTGGCCGGTCTATGGGACGACCGGTTACGATTTTGCCAACCAGGTCAATGGCCTCTTCGTCGAGACCGGCCAGGCCAAAGTCTTTGAACGACTCTACAGCCGCTTTGTTCAGCAGCGCATCGACTTCCCTAGTGTAGCCTACGAGTGCAAAAAACTGGTCATGCAGGTCACCATGTCGAGTGAGATCAATACCCTTGGCCACTATTTGAACCGGATCTCCGAACAGAACCGTCATACCCGCGACTTCACCCTCAACAGTCTGATCAAGTCGATCATCGAGGTGATCGCCTGTTTTCCCGTCTACCGGACCTACATCAACAACTACGAGGTCGCGGAGCGGGATCGCCTTTACATCGAGTCGTCGGTCAGTCGGGCCAAACGTCAGAATCCGGCGATCAGCGCCTCGGTCTTCGATTTCATCCGCGATGTCCTCCTGTTGCGCTTCCCGGAGACGATGAATGAGGACTACCGGCAGGTCTGGCTCGATTTCGTCAAGCGTTTTCAACAGATCACCGGCCCGGTCATGGCCAAAGGGGTCGAGGATACCGCCTTTTACGTTTGCAATCGCCTCCTCTCCCTCAACGAGGTCGGCGGCAGTCCGGAGCGCTTCGGCATAACCGTCGAGACCTTTCACGGGCAGAATATCGAACGCAGCAAGAGTCGTCCCTTGGCGATGCTCGCCTCCTCGACCCATGACACCAAGCGGAGCGAGGATGTGCGGGCGCGGATCAACGTCCTCACCGAGATGCCGGAGCTGTGGCGGGAAGGGCTTTACCGCTGGAGCCGGCATAACCGTAAACTCAAGGAGATGATCGACGGCAAGCTGGTGCCGGGACGCAATGAAGAATACTTTCTTTACCAGACCCTGATCGGCACCTGGCCCTTCTGCCCTCCGGATGATCCGGAATTCGCAGGTTTCCGCACCCGCATGAAGGACTATATGCTCAAGGCTCTGCGCGAAGCCAAGGTCAACACCAGCTGGATCAGCCCCAATCTTCCCTATGAAGAGGCGCTCCTGACCTTTATCGACAGGATACTGAAAGTCTCCAGAAAGAATAAATTCCTAACGGATTTTTCCTCCTTTCAGCGCCTGACCGCTGCCTGCGGCATCTTCAATGGATTGGCGCAGACCCTCCTCAAGATCTGCTCGCCGGGGATCCCTGATGTCTATCAGGGGAACGAATTGTGGGATTTCAGCCTTGTCGACCCCGACAATCGCCGTTTTGTCGATTATGCTTTACGAAGAAGGCTCCTTGATGAGTTGCTGCGCAAAGAAGAAGAGGAAGGCCCCCTGGCCACAGCCCGGGATGTCGTTGCCAGCCGCCGCGACGGCCGTATCAAGCTGCACCTGACCTGCAAGGCCCTCAATTTTCGCCGTGCCAACCGTGAGCTCTTTGAAACGGGGCGCTATCTGCCGCTCGTCGTGGAGGGTCCGTGCCAGGATCATGTCTGTGCCTTTGAGCGCGCCTCGAGCGATAGCGCTTTTCTGGTGGTGGTCCCCCTCTGTTGCAGTCATTTACTGGCCGACGAGCAAGGCCTTCCCCTCGGAGAAAAGATTTGGCAGGGAACGCAAATCCTCCTTTCCCCCGAGAGTTCTGCCGCCAGCTACCGAAACCTCCTCACCGGCGAGATCCTCCATGCCGTAGATGGGGAGGGGGGGTGGAACCTGCTTTTGGCTGAAGTCCTCGCCAATTATCCGGTGGCCTTGCTCGAACGGCTTGATCGCAGCCCCTGACAAAGTGAAAGGAGACGTCGCGGTGTTGACGGAACACGATATCTATCTCTTCAAGGAAGGGACCCATTCCCGGCTGCACGAAAAGTTCGGCTGCCAGCTGGTCGAGTACGACGGTGCTGGAGGCGCGCATTTCTCGGTGTGGGCGCCCAACGCCCGGCGTGTCTCGGTGGTCGGTGATTGGAACGGCTGGAAAAGGGGGGCCCATCCGCTCCGGATGCGGGAAGACGGTTCGGGGATCTGGTCCGGATTTGTGCCGGGTGTCAGTCAGGGGCAGGCCTACAAATATTTCATCACCTCCCGCCAGGGCGGTTATCAGGTGGAGAAGGCCGACCCCTTCGCTTTTTGTGCCGAAGCGCCGCCGCGAACCGGTTCCCGCGCCTGGAGGTTCAACTACGAATGGAACGATGCGGCGTGGATGGCGACGCGGAGCAGCGCCAATGCCCTCGATGCGCCGCTGTCGATCTATGAAGTGCATCTCGGCTCGTGGCGGCGGGTGCCCGAGGAGGCCAACCGTTTTCTCAACTATCGTGAGATTGCGCAACCCCTCGCCGAGTATGTGCGCGAAATGGGATTCACCCATGTTGAACTGATGCCAGTCACCGAACACCCCTTTTTCGGTTCCTGGGGGTATCAGACCACCGGCTACTTTGCCCCGACGGCCCGTTACGGTGATCCGGAAGATTTCATGCACCTCGTCGATACCCTGCACCAGCACGGCATCGGTGTCATCCTCGACTGGGTCCCGTCGCATTTCCCCAGCGACGAACACGGGCTGGTCTACTTCGACGGCACCGCCCTTTATGAACACGCCGATCCGAAACAGGGCTTTCACCCGGAATGGACCAGCCAGGTCTTCAATTACGGCCGCAACGAAGTGGGCGGTTTTCTGATTTCCAGCGCTTTGTTCTGGCTGGATCGTTATCACGTCGATGGGCTGCGCGTCGATGGTGTCGCCTCGATGCTTTATCTCGATTATGGCCGTCAGCCTGACGAGTGGGTGCCGAACCGTTACGGCGGCCGGGAGAACATCGAGGCCGTCGAGTTCCTGCGCCTGCTCAACCAGGCGGTCTATCGCGAACATCCCGACGTGCAGACCATGGCCGAGGAATCGACCTCCTGGCCGATGGTGTCACGGCCGGTCTATCTCGGCGGCCTCGGCTTCGGGCTGAAGTGGAATATGGGCTGGATGCACGACGCCCTCAAGTACATGAGCCAGGATCCGATCCACCGCAAGTATCACCATAGCCAACTCACTTTTTCGATCTGGTACGCCTTTTTCGAGAATTTCCTCCTTCCCCTCTCGCACGATGAAGTCGTCTACGGGAAAGGCTCACTGCTCAACAAGATGCCGGGCGATCCCTGGCGTCAGTTCGCCAATCTGCGTTTGCTCTACGGTTATATGTGGGGGCACCCTGGCAAGAAACTCCTCTTTATGGGGTGTGAATTCGGCCAGCGCAGCGAATGGACGCACGAAGGGAGCCTGGAGTGGCATCTGCTCCAGACTCCCGAGCACGCCGGTCTGCAGCGCTGGGTGAGCGATCTGAACCGGCTTTACCGCGCCGAACCCGCCCTTTATCAACGCGATTTTGACCAGTCCGGTTTTGCCTGGGTGGATTGCAATGACAGCGAACAGAGTGTCTTGACCTTCCTGCGCCTGCCGCAAGGGGAAGGCGCGCCGATCCTCGTGGTCTGCAACTTCACGCCCATTCCGCGTACCAACTATATTGTCGGGGTTCCGGACGGTGGGTATTGGCGAGAAATTGCCAACAGCGATGCGCCGCTCTACGGCGGCAGCGGCATCGGCAACCTTGGCGGCGTCGAGGCGGCGCCGGTCGCGGTGCAAGGTCGCTACCACTCCCTGGTGCTGACGCTGCCGCCCCTTGCCATCCTCATGTTCAAGAAGGAGGGGACAGATGACTGAAACGGAAATGCCGGTCAGCGACGGACGGCGGCGAGCGGTGATCGAATGCGTCACCCCGGTGGTGGACGGCGGCCGCTTTGCCGTCAAACGGATCGTCGGTGACGACGTTGTCGTCGAGGCCGATTGTTTCACTGATGGCCATGATACGCTTGACTGTCTCCTTTTGTGGCGCCGTGAGGACGAAACAACCTGGCAGGAAACCCCCATGGCCCCCCTCGGCAATGATCGCTGGCGCGGCACTTTTACCGCCGGGGACATCGGGCGCTACCGTTACACGGTCACCGCCTGGGTCGATCACTTCCTGTCCTGGCGCCATGATTTTGTCCGGCGTATCGATGCCGAGGATCTGCGCCTTGCTGCCCTGGTCGGGGCGGGACATATTGAAAACGCCGCCGCCCGCGCGCAAGGAGAGGACCGTAAAGCATTGCACTCCTGGGCCCGGCAACTCCGCACGCTACGCGATGCGCGGGAACTCAAGGCCTGCGGGGTCGACGCAGAGCTCACTGCCTTGGCCCGGCGCTTTCCCGACCGACGCCTCGCCAGCACTGACCCTATCGAGTATCCGCTGGTGGTCGACCGCGCGCGCGCCCGCTTCTCGGCCTGGTACGAGATGTTCCCCCGTTCGGCCGCGCCCGAGCCGGGAGAACACGGCACCTTCCAAGATTGTGAGGCGCACCTCCCCGCCATCGCCAGGATGGGGTTCGACGTCCTCTACTTCCCCCCCATCCATCCGATCGGGCGCGTCAACCGCAAGGGCGAGAACAACGCCCTGGTCGCCTGGCCCGGCGACGTCGGCAGCCCGTGGGCCATCGGCTCCCGTGAAGGGGGCCACAAGGCGCTGCACAGTGAACTGGGGACGATGGCCGACTTCCGGCAGCTGCTGGCCAGCGTCCACAGCCATGACATGGAGCTGGCTCTGGATATTGCCTTCCAGTGTGCGCCGGATCACCCCTACGTCGAGGCGCATCCGGAGTGGTTCCGATGGCGTCCCGACGGCACGGTCCAGTACGCCGAGAACCCGCCGAAGAAGTATCAGGATATCTTCCCCTTCGAATTCGAATCAGAGGAGTGGCGCGAACTGTGGCAGGAGCTCGCCGACGTGATCCGTTTCTGGGCTGAAGAAGGGGTGCGGATCTTCCGCATCGACAACCCGCACACCAAGCCCTTTCCCTTCTGGGAATGGGCCATCGCCGAGCTCAAGCGCGACTATCCGGATGCGATCTTCCTCGCCGAGGCCTTCACCCGCGCCAAGGTCATGCACCGCCTTGCCAAACTCGGCTTCAGCCAGTCTTACACCTACTTCACCTGGCGCAATTCCAAACACGAACTGGTCGAATACTTCACCGAACTCACCCAGGGGCCGGGGCGCGAATACTTCCGGCCCAACGCCTGGCCGAATACCCCGGATATTCTCAACGAGTATCTGCAGTTCGGCGGGCGTCCCGCCTTCATCATCCGCCTGGTCCTGGCGGCGACGCTGGCGGCGAACTACGGCATTTACGGGCCGGCCTACGAGCTCCTCGAAGACGCCCCGCATACCCCCGGCAGCGAGGATTACCTCGACAGCGAAAAGTATCAGCTCCGCACCTGGAACCGGCAGGCACCGCAGAGCCTGGCGGATGTGATTGCCCGCGTCAACCGCGCCCGCCGCGACAACCCGGCACTCCAGTCCGATGCCTCGCTGCGCTTCTTCCCGGTCGATAATGACAATCTGCTCTGTTATGCCAAGTCGCATGCCGGGGAGAAGAACCTGGTCGTGGTGGTGGTGAATCTCGACCCGCACCATATCCAGTCCGGCTGGGTCGAGCTCGATCTGGAGGCCCTCGGCATCGATCCGCATACGACCTACCAGATGCACGATCTCCTCTCCAGCGCCCGGTTTCTCTGGAGCGGGCCGCGCAATTTCGTCCAGATCGATCCGCAGCGGGCGCCGGCCCATCTCTTCGCGCTGCGCCGCAAGGTGCGGACCGAGCGTAATTTCGATTATTTCCTGTAACGGATACGGAGTGAACGATGGATAGACCGAAAGATCTCTCTACTGACGAAGCGCAACAGCAGGACACGCCGGGCGACGCATTCTGGTACAAGGACGCGGTCGTCTACCAACTGCACGTCAAGGCCTTCTTTGATTCGAACGACGACGGGACGGGGGATTTCCCCGGACTCATCGAAAAACTCGATTACGTGCGTGACCTTGGCGTGAATACCCTCTGGCTCCTCCCGTTCTACCCGTCGCCGATGAAGGATGACGGCTACGACGTTGCCGACTATCGCAACGTCCACGAACAGTACGGCACCCGCAACGATCTGCGCATCCTCATGCGTGAGGCGCACCGCCGCGGCCTGCGGGTGATCACCGAGCTGGTGGTCAATCACACCTCGGACCAGCACGCCTGGTTTCAGGCGGCGCGCCGGGCCCCGGCCGGGTCCTCCAAGCGCAATTACTACGTCTGGAGCGATAACGACCAGAAATTTGCCAGTACGCGCATCATCTTCAGCGACACCGAAGCCTCCAACTGGGCTTGGGACCCGATTGCCAAGGCGTACTACTGGCACCGCTTCTTCAGCCACCAGCCCGATCTCAACTACAACAACCCCAAGGTGTTGAAGGCGATCTTTCGTGTCATGCGCTTCTGGCTCGACATGGGCGTCGACGGCTTCCGTCTCGACGCCATCCCCTACCTCTGCGTGCGCGAGGGGACGAGCAACGAGAACCTCCCCGAGACGCACGAGGTGATCCGCCAGCTCCGCGCCCAGGTCGACGCCCACTACCCCAACCGCCTCCTCCTCGCCGAGGCGAACCAGTGGCCCGAGGACGTGCGCGAATACTTCGGCGAGGGGGACGAGTGTCACATGGCCTACCACTTTCCGTTGATGCCGCGTATCTATATGGCGATGGCGCAGGAAGACCGCCACCCCGTCGTCGAGATTATGCAGCAGACGCCGGAGATCCCCGAGAACTGTCAGTGGGCGATCTTTCTGCGTAATCACGACGAACTCACCCTGGAGATGGTGACCAGCAAAGAGCGCGACTACATGTACAAGATGTACGCTGCCGACCCGCGTGCCCGCATCAACCTCGGCATCCGCCGGCGCCTGGCGCCGCTGATGGAGAACGACCGTGAACGGATCAAGCTGATGAACAGCTTGCTCCTGTCGATGCCGGGTTCGCCGATTATCTACTACGGCGATGAGATCGGCATGGGGGACAATATCTTCCTCGGTGACCGCAACGGCGTGCGCACGCCGATGCAATGGAGCCCGGATCGCAATGCCGGTTTCTCGCGGGCCGACCCGCAACGACTCTATCTGCCGCCGATCATGGACCCGGTCTACGGCTACGAAGCGATCAACGTCGAGGCCCAGAGCCGAGACCATTCTTCCCTCCTGAACTGGATGCGGCGTATGCTTACGGTGCGCAAGAGCAGCAAGGCTTTCGGGCGTGGACGCCTCATTTTTCTCAATCCCGGCAACCGCAAAATCCTCGCTTATCTGCGCGAGTACAAGGAGGAGACGATCCTCTGCGTCGCCAATCTCGGCCGCTCGGCACAACCGGTCGAACTCGATCTGGCACCCTATCGCGGTCGCGTCCCGCTGGAGATGATGGGGCGCACCGCTTTCCCTCCCATTGGCGAACTCCCCTACCTCCTCACCCTCCCGGCCTGCGGCTTCTACTGGTTCCGCCTCGCCGTCGACGTCGAGGTACCGCGCTGGCACGAAGAGCGCCTGGCCCCCGAAGAGTTGCCGGTGCTGGTCCTCTTTGACGGTTGGACCAGTCTCTTCCGCGAACGTGTCGTGCCGTGGCGCATGCGCATGGCAGAGAAATTGCGCAGCCAGCTTGAGACGGAGACCCTGCCGCACTACATCGCCACCCAGCGCTGGTATGCCGCCAAAGGGGTGCCGATCAAGCGCGCCGCCTTGAGCGATTGGGGCCTGTGGGGCCCGGAGCAATCTTCGTGGCTGATGGCGCTGTTGCAGGTCGAGACGGCTGCGGGACAGAGTGCCTATTTCCTGCCGATGGCCCTCGCTTGGGGGGATAGCGACGAAGAACAGGTGCGCGCCCTCGCCGCCGCGACCCTGGCACGGGTGCGCCAGCAATCGCAGGTCGGCATCGTTGCCGATGCTTTTGCCGACGAAGGATTTTGTCGCGCGCTGGTCGAGGCAATCGCCACTGGCAGTGTCGTCCCCTGCAACCACGGCCAGCTGCGCTTTACCCCGACCTCCGCCGGCGCCAGCCTCTCTGCTGAGCTCCTCGCCAAGTTGCCGATCGGCCGTCCGAAGTTCCAGGGGAGCAATACCGTGGTCACCCTCGGAGAGAGCCTCTTCCTCAAGGGCTATCGGCAGCTGCGCGCTGGCGTGAATCCGGAATTCGAGGTGGGACGATTTTTGACCGAAGTGGCCCGCTTTGCCAACTGTGTGCCGGTGGTGGGAGGGATGGAATATATCGCTGCGGACGGCACCCCGACCAGCCTGGTCCTGCTGCAGGGGCAGGTTGCCAACCAGGGGGACGGTTGGTCGTACACGATCGACTACCTCGACCGCTTTTTCGAAGAGCAACTCGCTGTAGCCGAGGACCCGCCGTTAGATATCCACGGTGCCTACCTGTCGCTGGTCCATACTCTCGGCACCCGCACCGCCGAGCTGCACAAGGCCCTCTCGCTCCAGACCGGTGACCCGGCCTTCGATCCGGAGCCGTTGGCATCCGGCGACCTTGCCCGCTGGCAGCAGCGGGTGCAGGACGAGGCTCTCGCCACCCTGGTGCTGCTCGAACAACGTCAGACCGAGTTCCCGGCTCCGGCGCGGGCCAATGCCCTTAAACTGTTAAAAGAACAGCAACGGCTCCTCGCGCGGATCGCCGCTTGCGCTATCCCCGCCGGCCCCTGCCTCAAGACCCGCTATCACGGTGATTACCATCTCGGCCAGGTCCTGGTGAGCAGTAACGATTTCATTATCATCGACTTCGAAGGCGAGCCGGCGCGCCCTTTGAGCGAGCGCCGCATGAAACACTCCTCCCTGCGTGACGTCGCCGGGATGCTGCGCTCCTTCGATTACGCCCGTTGGAGCGCCCTGTTGCAGGGCACCTACAGTGATGCGGATCAGGCCCGGCTCGCGCCCCTCGCGCGCGGTTGGGTCCGTGAAGTTCGTGAGATCTTCCTGCGCGCCTACGATGAAAGTACCTGCGATAGCGGTCTGTTCGGAGACTTTGCGGAAGTGCAGGGGCTGATCGCGCTCTTTGAACTGGAAAAGGCCTTGTACGAACTGCGTTACGAGATCAGCAACCGGCCGGGTTGGATCGATGTTCCACTGCAAGGCGTGCTGACGCTGTGCGGCCTCTCCGCGGAGAGTGGAGCCGTGAAGGGGATGGACTCAAAAGGAGACTGACATGGAAAAAGTCGACATCATGCTCGAACCGGTGCGGGCGTTCCTGCTCCAGATCGCCGGGTTCCTCCCCAAGCTCGCCCTCGCCCTCGGGGTGCTCCTCGCCGGCTGGTTACTGGCCAAACTTGCCAGGTTTGCGATCGTCAAGGGCCTGCGCGCCATCAACTTCAACATCCTCACCGAGCGGGCCGGTCTCGAAGATTTTATGAAAAAAGGGGGGGTAGAGACCGACACCACCGGCATCTTCGGGTTGTTGATCTACTGGGTGGTCATCCTCCTTGCTCTCATCATCGGCTTCAACAGTCTCGGTCTCACCTACATCACCGGGCTCCTGGGCGAAGTCGTCCGCTTCGTTCCCAAGGTGATCGTCGCCCTGCTCATCCTCGCCTTCGGTTCCTACTTCGCGCGCTTTGTCGGCAATGCCGTGGTCACCTACTGTAAAAATATCGCCATCCAGGACGCCGACCTCCTCGGCAAACTGGCGCAGTCGGCGATCATGACCTTTGTCGTCCTCATCGCCCTCGATCAGGTCAACGTCGGCGGCGACATCGTCCGCCAGAGCTTCCTCATCATCCTCGCCGGCGTCGTTTTGGCTCTGGCACTGGCTTTCGGACTCGGCGGGAGAGAGGCGGCGGCGGAACTCATTGAGCGCTGGTGGCCGCGGGGGGGGAAGAAGGGCGAGCGGTAGGAGCGCGCTCCAGCTCGCGATGATCGGGGTCAAGGTTTTTGTCGTGTTGGTGAAGCGTAACGCGACCAGTCTCCCCAAATAAGTGATTGCGCTCTGAATATAAAATGATATTATGACCTCAAATTGTAATCATTTGACATCATATTGAGGTCGTCATGCTTGAATCCCTTTTCGGTTCGATCAACAAAGAGCGGGTCCTTTTTTTCATTCATGCGCGAAGTCAGGGGCATGCGCGAGAGATGGCGCGCTTCTACGCCTGCGCTCTGACCCCCCTTCAGCGCCAGCTTGAGATCCTTGAACGCGGCGGCATTCTCGTCAGTTCCCTGGTCGGGCGCACCCGGCTGTACACCTTTAACCCCCGTTATCCCCTCCTTGCCGAAGTGACTGCTTTGATTGAAAAGGCTCTGACTTTTTATCCGGAAGATGAGCGGATGCGTCTGCAGATGGAGCGCACTCGCCTACGGAGAGCTGGTAAGCCGCTATGACAACGGTGCGCGAGATGAACATTGGCGAGCTGGCCGCCTTTCCTGTCTCTACAAAAATCCTCTTGTCGCCCACCATCCGCTGTGGCACACTATCAAGTACTTAATTGGGTACCACAAGGAGTGCACATATGAATACCATCCCTGCTCAGGAGCTGAAACGCCGCGGTCTTGCCGCGGTTGACGGGTTGATCGCACAGGGTGACGTGCATGTCATCCGTAACAATCGGCCCGAGTACGTGGTGCTGACCGAGGCGCGTTACCAGGAGCTGGTGGCCGAGGCAGAGGAGGCGTACGTCGCCCGGGTCAAGGCATCCCTTGAGGATATGAAGGCGGGCCGGATCCGGAAATTTGCTTCTGCCGATGAACTGCTGCAGGCGCTTGATCGTGACGGAGAGTGAGCGTGTTTCGCATGACCACCTCGGAGACGTTTCTCCGGCAGGCACGCAAGTTTTTCAGGAAACACCCTGATCTCAAACCCTGCTTCGCTGCGACTCTCGGCGCCCTGCAACAGGACCCGTTTCAGCCGGGCCTTGGCTTGCATCCTCTCACCGGCAGGCTTGCCGGCTGCCATGCCGTGAGACTGACCTATTCCTACCGCATCACCCTGACCCTGCTGATAACCGAAGAAGAGATTATCCTGTTTGATATCGGCAGCCGACATTAACCCGCAGTCTATAAACCGACCACCCCCAGCCCTTTAGGCCCCAGAGGGTTCTCCTTAAGTAAGGAGGGGAGCTTAAGACCAAGGCGGGCGACCCACCGGGTCGCCCCTACCAAGTCTTTGCATTTATGGTATTTCGGGGTTGGTGTCCCCCCCTTTCGCCGCCGCCGGAGCCCGGTGGACGTTTGGCGATCAAGGAGGACAAATGTTTGAGCGTAGCGAGTTTTTGTCCGCCCGCCAAATGTCTGCCGGGCGCAGGGAATCCGCGTAGCGGGCCAGACGATGGGGTGCCTTTTCTTGCCTACTTCTTTCCGGCAAGGAAAAGAAGTAGGGCGTCGTCGGGGGCGCAACCCCCGGACCTTGACTGGTTGAGAGAGGAAGGACAAGGGGCGCATACTATGCGCCCCTTGTACAGATTACAGATCGATCCGCCAGCCGGCCTTCTCCTCCAACCGGGCAATCAGTTCCGGGCAGACGATCTCCGGTCGCGCCCGCAGCGCCAGGGCGAAGACGGCGTGCAGGTTCAGCACTTCCCCCCGCACTCTCCCCTCCTCATAGCGCTGGACGAAATCTGTCGGCACCCGCAGCGTCCAGTTCTCTTCATTGTGCATCCCCGGTACATTGTAGGTCTCCTCCAGGCCAAAGAGATCGGCGAAGAACATCATGACGTGCCGGGCCGGTCCGAGGAAGAGGTTGGCGACCTTGGCATGCGCCAGCCGGTGCGGATCGGCGCTCAGGAGAGAGGCAAGGGACTCGGGGTCGTTCGGACGGAAGCAGCGGGCGAGATAGTTGGCATGCTTGCGCCCGGTCTCTGTCCCGTGCCACTCCTTGACCAGATGCCAGATCGGCGGGGTATCGTGGTTGCCGACCATGATCCAGTCCGGGGGGAGGGTATTCTCGCTGCGATAGACATCCTGGCGGTTGTCCATGTCGGCCTTCTGGGTCACCCGGAAGCGGCCGAGACCATGGCGCAGTCGGACCTGCTGCAGGGGGAAGGGTTCGGTGGAGAGGACTTCGCAGAGGATATCCTCCTTATGGCGGCCGTGTGCCCGCACCTGTTCCATGAGTGCATCCATGATCAAAGCGTAGCGCTCCTCCTGCGCCGGAGTGAGGTCGCGGACCCAGGCGTCGGCGTAGCGGGGGAGGGCGCGGTTTATCTGTTCGGGGTGGACGATGGCATAGCGGGCAAGGTCGGGATGGTCGGCGAGATCGGGGGCGGCAAAGAGGCGCGCGCCATGCTGGACGGCGTGGTAAGGATCGGGATCATCGGCGCGATAGACCCAGGGGCAGACGAGACCGTGCGGATGATCGAGGCGCAGACCGTCAAATTCGGAGAGCATCTTGCCGAGGCGGTCGGCGACGAGAGCGAGGACCGGACCGGGCCGGCCGGCGGCATCGAGGTAGTGGGCGGGGTCGAGGACCGGATAGTTCCAGGGCTGGCCGGCGTGGTTGGTACGGCTCGGCGGCGCCCCGAGAGAGTAGCCGCGCAGCAGCAGCCCCTGCAGGCTCCAGGCGTCGGCCTGGGAAAAGCCGACCTGGACATCGCCGTAAATCTTCAGCCCCAGCCCCTGCATCGCGGCGTAAAAGCGCCGGTGTTGTTGCAGGAGGAGCTGCTGGGCGAGGGCGTAGCGTTCGAGAAGGAGGGCGTATTTCTCTTCCAGGGCGCGGCGCCGGCAGGCGCAGGCCGTCTCCATCCCTGGCGGCGGGGCGCAGAGGTTCTGGTCGAGGCGCGTCTCGCCGCCCTGCGGCCAATGGCGCCAGGCGATCCCGCCATGCTCATGGCACAGGGCCTCGTAAAGGGCATCGTCGCGCAGCCAGCGTGCCGCTTGCCAGAGGGCCTTGATCTCCGCGTCGAGGGCAAGGGCGCTCTTTTCCCCTTTTTCCCGCGCGGCGCGGAAGGTGTGATGCACTTCGTCAAGGGCGCGGTTGTAGATGGAAAAGCTCTGACGATAGGGGACGCGGCGCCCGTCCGGATGCGGATTGGCAGCGCAGATCTCTGCCAAGCTTTGCCGGCTGAGCCAGCCTTGCTCGACCAGGGCTTTCAAATCGAGGGAGAGGAGATTGCGCGAAAAGAGGGTGCCGTCGTAGGGGGAGGGGTTGACCAGGGAGGTCTGCCCTTGGGGGCCGAGCTGCAGTCCGGTGAAACCGAGGGAGCCCGCCAAACGGGCGAGGGCCAGGCCGCCGGCGCCGTAGGGGGTGCCGCGGCCGCTGTCCTCTCCGGCGGCACCGGGGAAGCTGGCGTCATGGACCGCCAGCAGAAAATCGGACTTGCCGAGGAGTTGCAGGGCCGCGACAAGGTTGGCATCGGGGTGGAGATCGGCAGATTTTTGCATATAGTTCATAGTTGACCGCCCTTTAAAAGGTCTATCATTGGAAAAATAGCATCAACGATGTTAATCTACCACTTGCAAAGAAAATAGGGCTCTGGAATGTGGGGTCTGTCCGCCTTGGCTCAGTATTGGCGAGATCAGGCTTCTTACAGGAGGATCAACTCCATGAAACATGATCATGCTCTCCTCGAAGACAATCCCACCTGGTACCGGGATGCGATCATTTATCAGCTGCACATCAAGGCCTTTGCCGATTCCGATGCCGATGGCATCGGCGACTTTCGCGGCCTGATCAGCAGGCTTGACTACCTGCAGGCGCTCGGGATCACGGCGATCTGGCTCCTCCCCTTCTACCCCTCGCCGCAGCGCGATGACGGTTACGATATCGCCGACTACTACAATGTCAACCCCAGCTACAATACCCTGCGCGACTTCAAGGAGCTGCTACAGGCCGCCCACAAGCGCGGCCTGCGCGTCATCACCGAACTCGTTCTCAATCATACCTCCGATCAGCATCCCTGGTTCCAGCGCGCCCGCCACGCCAAAGCGGGCTCCATCCATCGTGACTACTATGTCTGGAGCGACACCCCGGAAAAGTACCGGGAAGCGCGCATTATCTTTCAGGATTTCGAAAGTTCGAACTGGAGCTGGGATCCGGTCGCCAAGGCCTACTACTGGCACCGTTTTTATCACCATCAGCCCGATCTCAACTTTGAGAATCCCAGGGTGCAGGCAGAGATGCTTAAGGTTATCGACTTCTGGATGAAGCTCGGTGTCGATGGTGTCCGCCTCGATGCCGTCCCTTATCTCTTTGAGCAGGAAGGGAGCAACTGCGAGAATCTCCCCGCCACCCATGCCTTCCTCAAGAAGCTGCGGGCCCATCTCGACGCCTCCTTCAAGAACCGCATCCTCCTCTCTGAAGCGAACCAGTGGCCGGAAGATGCCGCCGCCTACTTCGGCAACGGCGACGAAAGCAACATGGCCTTCCACTTCCCCTTGATGCCGCGCCTCTTCATGGCGATTGAGATGGAAGACCGCTTCCCGATTGTCGATATCCTCGATCAGACCCCGGCCATCCCCGACAATTGCCAGTGGGCGATCTTCCTGCGCAATCACGACGAGTTGACGCTGGAGATGGTCACTGACGAAGAGCGCGACTACATGTACCGGGTCTATGCCTCCGACCCCCTCGCCCGCATCAATCTCGGCATCCGCCGCCGCCTGGCGCCGCTGATGGGGAATAACCGCCGCAAGATCGAGTTGATGAATATCCTCCTCTTTACCCTCCCCGGCACCCCGATTATCTACTACGGCGATGAAATCGGCATGGGCGACAACTATTATCTCGGTGATCGCAACGGCGTGCGCACGCCGATGCAATGGAGTCCCGATCGCAACGCCGGCTTCTCCACCGCCAGTCCGCAGAAGCTCTTTCTCCCCGCCATCATCGATGCCGAATATCACTACGAATCGATCAACGTCGAGAATCAGGAGCGCAACCCCTCCTCCCTCCTTTGGTGGATGCGGCGCACTATCGCCATGCGCAAGCGTTTCAAGGCCTTCGGCTGCGGCACTCTGGAGATCCTCTCTTCCGATAATCCCAAGGTCCTGGCTTTTATCCGTAGTCACGAAGAGGAAAAGCTGCTGGTCGTCATCAATCTCTCGCGCTTTGCTCAGACCGTCACCGTCGATCTGGCCCGTTACGCCGGCATGATCCCCGAAGAGCTCTTCAGCCGCAGCCGCTTCCCGATGATCCAGGAAAGCCGCTACCACTTCACCATGGGCACTTATGATTATTTCTGGTTTGTCTTGCGGAGTACTGACGGCCGAGGAGAGCTGCGTGACGAAAGTGTCAAGCTGAAGCTGCGTGACGGACATCCCTGGTGGGAGGTTCTGCAAGGCCGGAGTGGCGAGCGGCTCTGCAGCCATGTCCTCCCCCCTTATCTGCAACGGGTCTTCTGGTTTTGCGGCAAAGGGCGGGGGATCAGCCAGGTCAACATACTCGACAGCTGCCAGCTTCAACAGGAGGAGCAGGTCTTTCTCCTCGTCTTTGTTCAGGTCACCTACACGGCGGGGGATCCGGAAATTTATCAGATCCCCATGACCTGGTTATCAAACGAACGGGTGCAGGCGTTGAGCGAGCGTCACCCCCTGGCCACCATCACCCCGCTGAGCCTCGGCGATGTTGATGGTGTCCTTTGTGACGCCATTTACTTCGAAGAGTTCCGAGAGCTCCTCTTCGCGCTGATGGTCAATCGCAGCAAGGTGGCGGGGAGGAATGATTCGCTTCTGGTCGGGCTGCGCGGGCGCGGTGTCACCAAAAGTTCTCCGAGCCGGGGTGAGCTCTTCCCGAGCCGGGTGGCAGCAGTGGAACAGAATAATACCAGTATCCTTTACGGGGATCAGCTCCTCTTCAAGATGTACCGGAAGCTGGAGGCGGGGATGAATCCCGAAGCCGAAATTCTCCACTACCTGGCGGAAAAGGAACGCTTCAGTCAGGTGCCGGCGTATGCCGGCGGCATCGAGTACCGGTCCAGCCGTGGTCAAGCTTATGACCTCGGGGTGTTGCAAACCTATGTCCCCTGCCATGGCGATGGCTGGCGCAACGCCTTGACCAGCCTGGCGCAATTTGTCGAGTATCTGCTGACGCACAAGCACGAGCTCCCCAAACTTCCGCGCCGCTTGCCGACTTTGCTCGAAATCGTCGATCACGGTATCCCCATCCCCTTCGGCGATCTGGTCAGTGGTCTGCATCTGGAAATGGCCCTGCTCCTCGGGCAGCGGACCGCCGAGTTACACCGGGCGCTGGCGACGAGAGGGCCGGAGAGCGCCTGGAGCATGGAAGAGTTTTCTACTCTTTACCAGCGCTCGGTCTTCCAGTCGATGCGGGCGCTGCTGCGGCGGAATTTTCAGCTCCTGACCAGCCGTCTGCCGGATCTGTCTGAAGAAGTACAGCGCCGCGCCGCGCCGCTGCTGGCGGCCGAAAAGGAGATTATCGCTTGTCTGCACAAAATAACCGATCATCGTTTTTTGGCGATGAAGTGCCGGATTCACGGGGATCTCCATCTCGGCCAGGCGCTCTTTACCGGCAAGGATTTTGTCTTTATCGATTTTGAGGGAGAGCCCTCCCATTCTCTAGGGGAACGCCGCCTGAAACGATCGCCGCTGCGCGATGTGGCGAGCATGATCTACTCGATCTATTATGCGGCGATGACGACTTTACAGCATCACGGCAGCAGCCATCCCGATAATACCGCTTTACTCGATTCCTGGCTGGAGGCCTGGTCTGTCTGCGTCAGCGGCTCCTACCTCAAAGCCTACCTCCAGGGGATGCAGGGCTCCCCGCTCGTCCCGGCGGATGTGGACGATCTGGAAACCATGCTCCGCTGTTTCCTGATTCATAAAATTATTCACGAGATCGGACAATCCTTGAGCAACCGTTTGGAGGGGGTAGATCTGCATCTCCGGGGGCTGGAAATGACGTTGCGGCAGTCCCGCTGTTTGTGATTGTTGCACCTTGAAATTTTTTTGTTTATTACCGGTGCGGCAGGAAAATCGGGAAGAGCTGACCCGATATTGCTTGAAAGAAGGGACTGAAATCTTTAGGCTTATCCATGAAGTCCGGACAACCTGTAACTCGGAGGAACATCATGTTTAAACGTATCACGCTCTTTTTAATCACCAACCTGGCTATCGTCTTTGTTCTCAGTCTCGTACTCAACCTGCTCGGAGTCGGCCCAATGCTCACGGAACAGGGGATCGACCTGGTCAGTCTGGTCATCTTCGCGGCCGTCTTCGGTTTCGGTGGCTCGCTGATTTCGCTGGCGATCTCCAAGTGGACAGCCAAGCGTTTGACCAGCGCCCGGGTGATTGTCAGTCCGGCCAATGAAGTGGAGTTCTGGCTGGTGGAGGTAGTGCGCCGCCAGGCCGCGCAGGCCGGTATTGATATGCCGGAGGTAGCAATCTACGATGCGCCGGATGTCAATGCCTTTGCCACCGGCATGCGGCGCAACAGCGCTTTGGTCGCAGTCAGCAGCGGACTGTTGCGGGCCATGGACCGGAACGAGGCCGAAGCGGTTCTGGCTCACGAGGTCAGCCATGTGGCCAACGGTGACATGATTACCCTGGCGTTGATTCAGGGGGTGGTCAACACCTTTGTCATCGTTGCGGCGCGTCTGGTCGGCCATCTTGTCGATCGGGTGGTCTTCAAGACCGAGCGCGGTCACGGGCCCGGTTTCTTTATCACCTCGATGATCGCCCAGATCGTCTTCGGTATCCTCGCCAGCACCATCGTCTTCTGGTTTAGCCGCCAGCGGGAATTTCGCGCCGATGCCGGCGCCGCCACCCTGGCCGGGCGGGAGAAGATGATTGCGGCCCTGGAGAAGCTGCGCCAGAGCGTTCGCCAGCCCCATTTGCCGGACCAGATGAGTGCTTTCGGCATCTCCGGCACCGCCGGGGGTGGTTTAAAGCGGCTCTTTATGACCCATCCGCCCCTGGAAGAACGGATCGCCGCCCTCAAGCGCGGCTAAGGGACTCTTTTTATGTCCGATTTGAATGCCCTCTTTCTCACCGTCGGCCAGTATTGCCGGCGCGAGGTGATCACCTGCGCTCCCACGGATCGGTTGCCGGCGGCGGCGACGATCATGCAGCGCCGTAATATCTCCAGCGTGGTGGTTTGTGACGGGGGACGCCCAATCGGTATTCTGACGGATCGCGACCTGCGCAACAAGGTGGTGGCGCAAGGGATTGATCCCGGCACCTTGAGCGTTGCTGAGATCATGAACAGCCCGGTGCTGACGATCTCCGAAGACGATTATCTCTTCGAAGCGCTGCATCGTCTCTCGCGGCACCGCATTCATCGTCTGGTGGTGACCGGTCCAAACGGTGAACTTGCCGGGATCATCACTGATTCGGATATTCTGCGGGTGCAGACCCGTTCGCCGCAGCAGTTGGTGCGGGAGATCGAAGAGGCAGCCACTCTCGACGAGCTGAAAGGGCTGCATCAGCGGGTTCAGGGCTTGGTCCAGCACCTGACCGGCACCGGTGTCCGCGTTCGCGATACGATCCGGCTTATCGCCCATCTCAATGACCGGATTGTCGTCCGGTTGATCGATCTGCTGCGGGCGGACCGTTTTAACGGCCTGACCGAAAAGTTTGCCTTTGTCGTGCTGGGGAGCGAAGGGCGTAGTGAGCAGACCCTGACGACCGATCAGGATAATGCCCTGATCTATGTCGATGATCTTCCTGCGGCGGATCTGCAGCAGCTCAAAGAGTTCAGCACGCTCCTCATCAACAGTTTGATCGCCATCGGCGTCCCGTCCTGTCCGGGCGGCATCATGGCCAAGAACGATCAATGGCGTCGCAGCCTCCAACAGTGGCGCACGGTCCTCGATCAGTGGTTTAGTACGCCGACTCCGGAAAACATCATGAATGTCAGTATGTTCTCCGACTTGCGGATGTTAAGCGGCGATTCGGCCCTGGAGCAGGCGCTGAAGGACCATGTTGTCGGGCGCTTGCAGGGGAATGATTTTTATCTCGGCCATATGACCGCCAATCTACTGCACTTCCCCGTGCCGCTCGGTCTGTTCGGTCGGATCAAGGGGGAAAAAGGGGAGCATGCCGGGCGGCTTGATCTCAAGAAGGCGGGGATCTTCGCCATCACCGAAGGGGTCAAGATCCTGGCGCTGGCGAACGGGGTGCAGGAGACAGGCACGGCCCAGCGGATCGAGCGTTTGGCGCAACTGGGCGAACTCACGCAACAAGCGGCGGACGACCTCATCGCCAGTTTTTACGCACTGGTCCATTTCCGCCTGCGCACTCAGGTCGATGCCATCAACGCCGGAAGAGAGCCGGATAACCGTATCACTCTGGCCGGGTTGAACCGGATGGAGCAGGAGCGTCTGAAAGCGGCGCTGCAAGGAGTTCGCACCTTTCAGGAAAGTATCGGCAGTCGCTACCGGTTGGGACAGTCGATTTAGGTTGGGCGCCGCGGCTTTATTGGCACTCCGTTTGGAATATATTGCAGTCGCAGGGATTGTTCATTATATTCCGGAACCATATTTTTAAAGGCAGGCGCACTTCATGACTCCAGAATCACCGGAAAAATCTCCCCTGCGGGAAGCTCTGCATCGTCTGCGACTGACGGTCAACGAGTATCTCGATAGCAAGTCCGCCGATGTGCAGCACAAAGAGGTCATCAAAGAACTCTACACCCGCACCGACATGACCGGCAGCTATGTGGCGGCGCTGGTCTTTGCCAATCTCATCGCCCTGCTCGGGCTTCTGTCCAACAGCGTCGCCGTGGTGATCGGTGCCATGCTCATCTCGCCGCTGATGGGGCCGATCTTTACCCTCGGGCTGGCCTTTGCCCTTGGCCATCTGACTCTGGCCCGCAAGGCCGCCCGGATTATCGCCATCAGTGTTTTGGTAACAGTGCTGGCGGCCGCCTTCTTTACCCTCCTCTCCCCCCTCAAGGAAGTAACGCCGGAAATTCTGTCCCGCACCCGGCCGAATATCTACGATTTGCTGGTCGCCATCTTCTCCGGCGCCGTCGGTGCCATCGCCCTTTGTACCCGGAAAAACTATCTCTTTACCACCACCGGAGTCGCCGTCGCGACCGCGGTCATTCCCCCCTTGAGTGTCGTCGGCTATGGCATCGGCACCTTCCAGTTCAGCATGGCCCTGGGTGGATTCTTCCTGTTCTTTACCAACCTGGTGGCCATCGTCATCAGTTCCGATATTGTCTTCATGCTCCTGCGCTTCCGTACCTCCATGGTCGAAGAGAGTCCGTACCCTTTACGACTCCGATTAAAAGTCCTCGGTATTACCCTTGCCATCATCTCCGTCCCCCTCGTCACGACGTTGGTCATCGATATCCGCGCCCTCAAACTGAGCAAGCGGATTGAGCAGACCCTCAAGAGTCACCTTAATCTGGAGGGGCAATCGCGCCTGACCTCCTATTCGATCAATCGCGATGAACCGGTCATCAAGGTTCTGGCGACCGTCAACACCGTTACCGAGTTTGATACCGACAACGAAAAGGTGCTCCAGAACGCCCTTGGCAGCGAAACGAATCGGCCCGTTGAGCTCGAACTCGAGCAAGTCGTGGTCAAGGCCGGAACCATTAAAAAACCGACGCTGCCCCTGGCCCTCAGCTCTTCCCCGCCGGCACCCGCAGCCCCTGAGACCCTTGCGACGCTGCGCAGCAAAACCATGGGGATCATCCGGGGCGCCTGTGACGAAGCCGGTACCTTCCTGTCCCCCTGGCCGGTACGCAGCTGTGAGGTCAGCTTTAGCGCCGGGTCTTCCCCGGTGACCCTGCACCTGGCTGTCGGCCGCGATCACCCCCTGCGTGAGCAGGAGGAGCGCTGGCTGAAGCTGGCGGTCGCTAAAAAGCTGCAGGAAGAAGTAGCCTTGAAACTGTCCACAGTCCCGCTGCTGCCGGCTCTGACCCTCGGTGATAAGGGTGTGCCGGACGCGGCCGGAGTGAAGGCGTTGGCGATCCTCAAAGAGTTGCTGCGAAAAGATATCCCGCTGCGCTTGACCTTGCAGTACCCGACCGGGACTCGAAACGGCCTGAAAAAAGCACGTCTACTGAAAGGATACCTTGAAAAAGAACTGGGATTAGACGGGAAGCTGATCACCCTTAAATCGTCCGGAAGCAGTTATCTGGTGATGGTGCAGGAAGAGGGAGGATAAGGCGATGCTCCTGGCGGTCCTTTGCGGCTTCGGCGCCGCTCTCTTTGCACCGCTTGGCTTCCGTCGTTTTCCGCTCTGGGCGGGGCGGCTTGCGCCGCTGCTGCCCCTTGGTCTCTTCCTCTTTTTTCTCAGTCACATCGGTCCGGTCAGTCGGGGGGAGACGGTCGTATATACCACCCCCTGGATCCCCTCCCTCGGCATCGATTTTTCTCTTTATCTCGACGGATTGGGGATGCTCTTTGCCCTGTTGGTGACCGGCATCGGCTTTCTCATCTTTCTTTATACCCCTGCTTATCTCGGGGCGGATCGCCGCCAGGGGACGCTCTTTGCCTGGCTCTTCGCCTTCATGGCGGCGATGCTCGGCACCACCCTCGCCGGCAATCTCATCACCCTCTTTGTCTTTTGGGAGTTGACCGGCCTCTGCTCTTACCTGCTGATCGGCTTTGATCATGAAGCCGAAAACTCCCGCAGCGCGGCCCTGCAGGCGTTGCTGGTCACCGGCGGCGGCGGGCTCGCCCTCCTCGCCGGTTTCCTCCTCCTCGGCGGCGTTGTCGGCAGCATGGAGTTGCCGGTGCTCCTGGCGAGTGGCGATCTGGTGCGCAACCATCCCCTGTATCTGCCGATCCTCCTTCTCCTCCTGGGCGGCGCCTTTACCAAGTCCGCGCAGTTCCCTTTTCATTTCTGGCTGCCGAACGCCATGGCGGCGCCAACGCCGATCTCTGCCTACCTCCATTCCGCGACCATGGTCAAACTCGGGATTTACCTCCTCGCCCGCTTCTCTCCGGTTTTGGCCGGGACAGAGCTTTGGCTGGCGCTGGTCGCCGGGGTCGGCGGCCTGACGATGCTGGTCGGCGGCATTCTGGCTGTTCTGGAGCATGACCTCAAGCGGATCCTTGCCTGGTCGACGGTGAGTGCCCTGGGGATCCTCACCCTCCTTTTCGGGGTCGGAACGCCGACCGCAATCACCGCGGCGATCCTGCTGCTTCTCACCCATGCCCTTTACAAAAGCTCCCTCTTTCTCGTCGCCGGCGCCCTTGATCACGGTGCCGGCAGTCGCGATATCCGTCAGTTGGGCGGGCTGGCAACGCAGATGCCGTGGCTGGCTGCCGCTGCGATCCTCGCTGCTCTGGCCATGGCCGGCCTGCCGCCACTCTTCGGTTTTATTGCCAAGGAGTCGATTTACACGGCCCTGCTCCTTGCACCTTGGGAGCCACTGCTGTTGACCGGACTGATGCTGGTGGCCAATGCTCTGATGGTGACGGTGGCGGTCATGACCGGCCTTGGCCCCTTTCTTGGCAAAGGGGCGTCCTCTCTTCCGACGCCCCATCCCCTGCCGCTGACCCTGTGGTTGGCCCCCCTTCTTCCTGCCGCTCTTGGCCTCCTGCTCGGCCTGGTCCCTGGCTTTGTCGCGCCCCTTCTCCTCCATCCGGCGATTGCCGTTGTGCAGGCGGCCCCCGTCAGTACCGTCCTTGCTCTGTGGCATGGGTTCAATTTCGAACTGCTGCTGAGCGCGGCGACGCTGCTTGTCGGTACCCTGATCGTCTTAAGCCGGCGCCGGCTGCTGGCGTTGCTGCCGGCTTCCTGGCAAGAGGGGGGCTTTACCCAGGATGGCGGCTTTGTTTTGCTCCTGCGCACTTTGCTGTGCGGGGCCCGGCTACAAACGATCATTGTCCAGAACGGCCGGCTGCGCTATTACCTGATGGCGACGATCGGGGTCGCCATGGGTTCGATGGGGCTGACCTTTCTCGAAAGTGGCGGCCTGCCGGGCGCGCTCCCCTGGCCCAGCGGTTATCTGCATGAATGGTTGGCGGCCGGGATTATTGTTGCCGGGGCGCTGTACGTCACCGTCACCGATTCCCGGCTCGGGGCGGTGGTGGCGCTGGGGACGGTCGGCTACGGCGTCTCACTGGTCTATATCCTGTACGGGGCCCCTGATCTGGCCATGACCCAGTTCTGCATCGAGACGCTGGCGATCGTTCTCTTTGTCCTCGTCCTTTATCGTCTCCCCCTCTTTGCCCTCCTCTCCACCCCGGTCGCACGGTTGCGTGATGCGGCCATGGCCGCCGCCATCGGCGGGCTCATGACCCTGCTCATGCTTTATGTCCTGGCGCAGCCGCTGGTGCCGCATGTCAGCGACTTCTTTTTGGCTAACAGTTGGCCGGCGGCGCACGGCCGCAATGTCGTCAACGTCATTCTTGTCGACTTCCGCGCTCTCGATACCCTTGGCGAGATCGTTGTTTTGGCGGTGGCGGCGCTCGGGGTCTTCGGTCTGATACAGTCGCGGCGTGCCGACGGGGAGGGGAAATGAGCTCGATTATCCTCTCCACTACCATCCGTCTTCTTTTGCCGCTCCTCCTCCTCTTCTCGGTCTTTCTCCTGTTGCGCGGCCACAATGAGCCGGGCGGCGGCTTTGTCGGCGGATTGGTTGCCGCTGCCGCTATCTCCCTTTACGCTCTGGCGGAAGGGGTCGAAGCGGCCCGTCGCATCCTGATTGTCAATCCCCGCAATTTGATTGCCGGCGGTCTCCTCACTGCCCTCGGCAGCGGGGTGATCCCCCTTTTTTTCGGACGTCCTTTCCAGTCCGGTCTCTGGCTCCCGCATTCGCTGCCGGTTTTCGGGCATGTCGGCACCCCCCTCCTCTTCGATCTTGGCGTTTATCTGCTGGTGCAAGGGATGGCCCTCCTGATCGTCCTGTCGCTGATGGAGGAGGAGTAACGATGGAGAGTGTTTTTGCAGTGGTGGTCGGCATCTTGTATGCGACCGGTCTATATCTGATGGTGCGGCGCAGTATTGTCAAGACCATCTTCGGTCTGGCCCTCCTCGGCAATGGTGCCAACCTGCTGATCTTTACCGTTGGCCGGCTGAGCGCCGGTCGCCCGCCCTACGTTCCGGTCGGCGCCCTGGAGCCGCTGCCGCCGGTGGCCGATCCTCTCCCCCAGGCGCTGATTCTCACCGCCATCGTCATCGGCTTCGGGGTGCAGGCCTTTGCCCTGGTCCTGATCAAGCGGGTTTATCAAGCGGTCGGCAGTGATGATGTCGATGAAATGACGACGACCGACCGGATTGGCGACGACGGAGGGCAGGGATGAGCAATCTCCTCTTTCTCCCTCTCATCATCCCGCTGGCTACTGCCGTCGCCTGCTTGCTTTCCTGGCAGCACCGGGGGGTGCAACGGGTCATCAGCCTGATCGGTGCTGCCTTCCTGCTGATTGCCGCGGCCGTCCTGCTGGTCACTGTGCAGCAATGCGGTGTCCTCAGCGTCCAGGCTGGCGACTGGTCCGCTCCTTTTGGCATCACCCTGGTGGCCGATCTCTTCAGCGCGCTGATGGTCTGCGTCGCCGGCGGCATGGGGCTGGTTGTGGCGATTTATGCTTTGGCGGATACGGAGGCGGAATACGAGCGACTCGGTTATCATCCCCTGATGCAGGTCCTGATGCTCGGGGTCTGCGGCTCCTTTTTGACCGGCGATCTCTTTAACCTTTATGTCTGGTTCGAAACCATGCTCATCGCCTCCTTTGTCCTGCTGGCCATAGGTGGCAAACGTGACCAGATGGAAGGGGCGATCAAGTATGTCGTCCTTAACCTGATCGCCTCGGCCCTCTTCCTCGCCGCGGTCGGCATTCTTTACGGGGTGGCCGGCACCCTCAATATGGCCGATCTGGCGCGCATGCTGCGGACAAGTGAAAGTTCCGGTCCGATTCCGGTGATTGCCATCCTCTTCTTTCTCGCCTTCAGCATCAAGGCAGCGGTCTTCCCCCTCTGCTTCTGGCTGCCGGCGTCTTATCACACGGCGCCGATAGCGGTGACCACCATCTTCTCGGCGCTCCTCACCAAGGTCGGGGTCTATGCCCTGATCCGGATCTTTACCTTGATCTTCTTTGTAGAGTTGGCGGCGTGGCAGCCCTACATCCTGGCGATTGCCGGCTTGACGATGGTGGTCGGCGTCCTTGGGGCGGTGGCTCAGGATGAGATGCGGCGGCTCCTCTCCTTTCATATCGTCAGCCAGATCGGTTATCTGATCATGGGATTGGGATTACTCACCCCGCTGGCACTGGGAGGGGCGATCTTCTTTCTGGTGCATGTCATTGCCGCCAAGTCCGCACTCTTCCTTGCCACCGGCATGGTGCTGCGTTTGACCGGGACGACGCAGTTGAAAAAACTCGGCGGCCTGTATCGCTATCAGCCCCTGTTGGCAGGGCTTTTTCTGGTGGCGGCTTTGGCGCTGGCCGGCATCCCCCCCTTGTCAGGCTTCTGGGCCAAGTTGGCACTGGTCTGGTCCGGTCTGGAGAGCGGCGACCACTACCTCGTCGTTGCGGTGGCCTTGCTGGTGAGTCTGCTCACGCTCTTTTCCATGACGAAAATCTGGGCGGCGGCCTTCTGGAAAGCGGCCGCCGTCAACGGTGCGGGGAGGATACCGCCCCCCCTGTCGCGCCGGGAGTACTGGCAGCTGGCTGTGCCGACGGCGCTTTTGACGGCGACGACGCTGCTCATCGGCCTCTGGCCGGAGCCGTTGTACGCGCTCTGCATGGATGCGGCCCGTCAACTCCTGGTGCCGGATGCTTATATCTTTGCGGTTTTGGGGGTGCATCCATGACCCCTTTTCTCACCAACCTCCTGCTGGCGCTGGCCTGGGTGGCACTGACCGGGCAGTACGATGCCGCCAACTTTTTTGTCGGCCTCTTCCTCGGTTATGCCGCCCTGCGCATGACGCTGCGCGGCAAAAGTGTTGCGGCTTATGGGACCCGTCTGGCCGCCATTGCCGGTTTTATCCTCTTCTTCCTCAAGGAGTTGATCATGGCGAATCTGCGCCTGGCCTATGATGTCCTTACCCCCCGCCATTATATGCGCCCCGGCATCGTCGCCATCCCCCTTGATCTCAAAACAGATCTTGAAATCACCGTACTGACGACGCTGATCACTCTGACCCCCGGTACTCTCAGTCTGCATGTCACTGATGATCGTCGCACCCTCTACATTCATGCCATGTACATCGATGATACCGAAAAGCTGATTCGTAATATCAAGGACGGTTTTGAACGCCGGGTGCGGGAGGTGCTGCAATGACTCTCTCCGGCTATATCCTGCAGATCATCCTCCCCCTGCTCAGCTGCGGTCTGGTCGTCGCCTTTATCCGGCTGCTACGGGGCCCGACCCTGCCCGATCGGGTCGTGGCTCTCGATCTCATGGCGACCCTGATCATCGCCATCTCCGCCGCTTATTCGGTCGTCACCGATCAGCCGGCGTACCTCGATGCGGCTATTGTTCTCGCCCTGATCACCTTTCTCGGGACCGTGGCTTTTGCCTATTATTTGAACCGGAGGACGACCCATGTTTAATTTCTGGGTGGCCGGACTCCTCTCCATCGGCGCCCTCTTTGCCGTCATTGCTGCCGTCGGCATTCTGCGCATGCCGGATTTTTACATGCGCATCTCGGCGACCACCAAAGCCTCGACCCTCGGCGCCACCTTTATTCTGGCGGCGACCGCCCTGTACTTTGACGATGCCGCCGTCACCGGCAAGATTATCGCCATCATCGCCTTTATTATCCTGACCACGCCGGTGGCAGCGCACATGATTGGCCGGTCCGCCCACCGCAGCGGTGTCCCGCTCTGGAAAGAGAGTATCCGCGACGATCTCGCCGCGTCCGAACACGCGTTTACGACCATAAAAGAACCAGAGGAGAGCTGAAACGATTATGAGCCCCCGATTGCACGAGTTGCGCGAACATTTCTACAAGATTATCTTCGAAGCCGAGACCAAGGCGGGGAAGGCCTTTGATCTTGCCCTGATCTTCTTTATCCTCCTCTCGGTGGTGCTGGTGATGCTCGACAGCATCCCCGGCATCCATGATGTTATCGGTGTCTGGCTCCTGGGCGGGGAGTGGCTGATTACCATCCTCTTTACGGTGGAATATCTGCTGCGACTAAGCGTTGCCCGGCGGCCGGGGCGTTATGCCGGGAGTTTCTACGGTGTCGTCGATCTCCTCTCCATCCTGCCTACCTACCTCGGCATCTTCTTCCCCGGCATGCACTTCTTGACGACTGTGCGGATTCTGCGGATCTTGCGTATCTTTCGGGTCCTTAAGCTCGTGCAGTTTCTCGGCGAAGGGAATAACCTGTGGCTGGCGCTGAAACGGAGCCGCCACAAAATTATCGTCTTTCTGACCACGGTGCTGACAGTGGTCATTGTCGTCGGCAGCCTGATGTACACGATTGAGGGGGCAGGGTCGGGTTTCACCAGCATCCCGCACAGTATTTACTGGGCGATTGTCACCATGACGACAGTCGGTTACGGCGATATTGCTCCGGTCACCCCCCTTGGGCAGTTTGTTGCCTCGCTGCTGATGATCACCGGCTACGGCATCATCGCCGTTCCCACCGGGATTGTCACGACGGAGATGATGCGACCGACAGTGCCGCCGGTCGGGGGAACCTGCCCCTGTTGCGGGAAGAAGGTGGATTGATTGATTTGGGGCGCCCCTTGTGGGTGCCCGGTTCAAGATCAAAATCGGGCACCCACGAGGGGCGCCCCTACCACCGTCGGGGAGATTGTGGGCACTTTCAAATCTCTGACAACGCATGAATATTCGATCGGCGTCGCAAAATCTCGCTGGCCGTCCTTTCCCGGCCGGCTCTGGTAACGCAATTATTTCGAACGGGTGATCCGCAACGATGCGGAGCTGTGAAAATTCCGTGACTACATTCTGAGCAATCCGGCCCGCTGGGTTGTGGATGTTGAAAATCCGCACAACCATTAGGCCCTATATAACCGCAGCGGCGATATCCATAACAATGGCCTGCTCGTTACACGTGAAGACAACTTTACAGCCCCTTGCGGCATGCTAAAATCTTAGCAGGAGCGATGGTTGCGTGGAGCCGTCTCGGATTTGTTGTCTGCTCCGGGTGACCCGACCGACCGAAATGGGCGCTCGTCCCGAGGTGTCGCGATGGCTGAGATGGAAAGTCCCTATGGCAGTCAAAGAGCCGGCCATGTCTGGCCGGAGTGGTATGGCGGCCTCGCCGCCTACCGCAACCCCGACAATTGGAAAGCCGCCGGGCAGCTGGCTAACACCCTTCTCCCCTATTTTGCCCTGTGGTACCTGATGGTGCGCTCACTGCAGCTCGGCTACCCGTATCCCGTCACCCTCCTTCTTGCCCTGCCGGCCGCCGCCCTGCTCGTGCGGATCTTCATCCTCTTTCACGACTGCGTGCACGGCTCCTTCTTCTCTGCCAAGGGGGCGAATACCTTCTGCGGCTACCTCTGCGGTCTCCTGGTCTTTACCTCCTTTGAGAACTGGCGCTTCAGCCATCTGCGCCATCACGCCACCTACGCCAACCTCGATACCCGCGGCTACGGCGACATCTGGACGATGACCAGGAGCGAGTATGCCGGAGCCGACCGCACCACGCGCTGGCAGTACCGCCTGTACCGCAATCCCCTGGTGATGTTCCCCCTCGGCGCACTCTACAGCTTCCTCCTCGGCCACCGCCTCCCGACACGCAATAGCCGGCGGGCCGAGCGGATGAGCGTCCTCCTCACCAACCTCCTCCTCCTCGGCATCTCCCTGCTCGTCAGTCACTTCATCGGCTGGCGGATCTACCTGCTGGTGCAGATCCCGGTCCTGGGGCTGGCCGGGGCCGCCGGGATCTGGCTCTTTTATGTCCAGCACCAGTTCAGCGGGGTCTACTGGGCGCGCAAGGAAGAGTGGAATCCGCTGCGCGCCGCCATGGAGGGGAGCTCCTTCTATCGACTCCCGCCGCTGCTGCGCTGGTTCTCCGGCAATATCGGCTACCACCATATCCACCACCTCGGCCCCCGTATCCCCAACTACCGGCTGCGCGCCTGTTTCGCCGCCATTCCGGCGTTAAACGCCAAAGCGCCCCTCACCCTCGCTGCGAGTTTATCGGCGGTGCGCCTGAAGCTCTGGGATGAGGAGGCGCAGCAGCTGGTTGCTTTTGATTGATTGCCGGTCTGTTGCCTCCCCCTTTGGCAAAGAGGAATGAGGGGGATTTCGCAGTCATTTTATTGACTTTGATTAAATAGTCAGCTCTAATGCCGGTCACAAAAAGGGGGACGCCCGTCGGGGCCGGCGTTCTTCGCGACCATCTTCACCGCCGCCCCGGTTTCGTCCGAGGTGGCGGTTTTTCTTTGCGGGTGAGTCGATTTTTTGTGGGTGCGGTTGCAGTCGCGGGGGCGGGGTGAGTGGGGACGAGAAGATTGATATTTTTAAGCGGGTGGATGGATCTTATTGGACCTCTTCGTCTGGATAAATGTGCCATTTGGGAAGATCAGCGGTTCACGCGCGCGGGTGCGCGGGGCCGGTCAAATACGAGTTAGATTTTAAAAAATACTTAACAGGACAATGACATGGACAATTACCAAGACCCGAAACCAGGCAAAACTTACATCAGCCCCCGACTTGACTCATTCGGCGATCCTGAGCGTAAGGTTCGCATAGCGACTAAACTTATTGAACAACCGAGTACGTATGCGTTCGCAAAGATTAAGGACGAACTTGTCCTGCGGCATAAGGAAAATGCAGAATCTTGCATAACAGCAAAGTTTTTTGAAGACGATCGGGGAATCTTCGTTCTCAGTATCCAGGGCTACACTGTAGCAACCAATAAGCCGCGTAACGCCAGTTTTTCATTCATCGGCGATGAGATTGAAAAATTAGTTGAGTTCCTAAATCACATTCAGGCTATGCCGATCAAGAACAGCGGTCCACTGAAAATCACCGACGAAGACCTACGAAAAATTGTTCTCTCCAGCGTTCAGGCGCAAGCCATCTTTCATGACAACCAAGAGCTATTTGCAGAGATTTTACGCTCGGAAATCACCAAAGATGATTTGGTTGCGGTTGGCTTTCGCAAACGCCAACTGCAAGTGTTCCAAAGGCTCCTTGAAGATGTCGAATATTTCAATGACGTCAAGACTAAAAAGCAGTGCTCCAATGAAGCAGTGTGGCAGCGGTTCTTTGAGAAGAACCCATGGATATTCGGTTATGGCCTGAGCTACATTCAGCTATCAGGCCTGGATGACAGGAAGCTTGAGCAAGTAGTACATGGGCATACGGTCACTGAGCCTGGTAAGAGGGTAGATGCCTTGCTTCGTACTCGCGGAGTTATTTCGAGTCTATGTTTCGTCGAGATCAAAACTCACAAAACACCACTACTTCAAGGCCAATCATATCGCCAAGGATGCTGGGCTCCTTCGTCTGAACTTACCGGAGGCATATCACAGGTTCAGGGCACGGTTGCTCTTGCTACGGAAACAATACGCACTAAACTTTCGCTTGTGGACGATGTTGGAAATCCAACAGGCGAGGAGGCATTCAACTACTCTCCAAAATCATTTTTGGTTGTAGGCAGTCTGCAAGAGTTCGTTGGTGACCACGGCATCAACCAGGAACGCTACCGCTCATTCGAACTATTCAGGCGAAATACGACAAGCCCCGAGATCATCACTTTCGATGAACTCTATGAACGCGCCCGGTTCATCGTTCAACAGTATGAAGCTTAACTCTCGGCTGGGCTAGGCCCGAAAGCTTCCGGTCAGCCTGGCGTTAAGCCGCGCCACCCCAAGCCTGACCAAAGAGTAAGGAGGCTGCCGTATGAAGCATCACAACGCAGTCCGTATTGAGGGGCATGTAAGCGCGGGGTTTGAGCCTGTACGCGATGCCTTCATCGAGAACTTCTCGCAACGTCATGAACTGGGAGGTGCTTGTTGCGTCTACCGACGCGGCGAGAAAGTTGTCGACTTGTGGGGTGGGGTGCGGAACAAGGCGACCGGCGAGCTCTGGGAAGCGGATACCATGGCCCTCGTCTACTCGACCACCAAGGGCCTGGCGGCCATGACCCTGGCGATCGCCCATTCGCGGGGGTGGCTCGACTACGACGAGCCCGTTGCCACCTACTGGCCGGAGTTCGCCCAGCAGGGGAAGGAGCGGATCACCGTCCGCCAGCTGCTGGCGCATCAGGCCGGCCTCTTTGCCTTCGATGAGCAGGCAGACCGGAGCCTGATCGCCGACCTCGACCGGCTGGCGGTGGTGCTGGCTCGCCAGAAACCGGCATGGGAAGCGGGGACGCGGCAGGCCTATCACGCCATCACCCTCGGCTACTACGAAAGCGAGCTGCTGCGCCGCATCGATCCGCAGCACCGCAGCCTGGGGCAGTTCTTTCAGGACGAGATCGCCACGCCACTCGGCCTCGACTTCTACATCCGTCTCCCCGAGACGATCCCGAATTCACAATTGGCGACCCTTGACAGCCCCGGCCTCCTTGCGCGGCTCCTCGGCTTTCCGCTCCGTCTCTCGCTCGCCCTCTTTAATCCCCGCGCTAACATCGTTCGGGCAATCGCCGGCTCCATGCTCTTCCACGACCCCGAGCGTATCTATGTCCGCAACTTCGAGGTGCCGGCGGGGGGCGGCGTCGGTACGGCGCGCGCCATCGCCCGCGCCTACGGCGTCTTCGCGACCGGTGGCCGCGAACTCATGCTCCGCCCGGAGACGCTCCGCGCACTGTCGGCACCGGCTGTTCCGCCGACCCGCGGCTTCTATGACGAGTGCATGCTGAACGACGGCGTCCACTTTACCCTCGGCTTCATGCAGCACTGCCCGGTCTGGCCCTTTGGGAGCGCCGGTTCCTTCGGCATGCCCGGCGCTGGCGGCTCCCTCGGCTTCGCCGACCCCGAGAGCGGCATTGGCTTCGCCTACGTGACCAACCAGCTGGGGACAGCGCTGGTCGGCGATCCCCGTGAGCTGGCGCTGCGAAACGCGGTATACTCCATCGTAGCAGGGGCGAGAGCCGGCTAACCAGGGGCTGGCGCTTAACCCTCATACGACTGGAGGTGCGCGCATGCGAAAGCTGAAGCTGAGCAAGGCCTTTACCCTGATCGAACCGGGGCCGGTGGTCCTCGTGACGACGCATGATGGAGAGAAAAGCAACATCATGACGATCTCCTGGACGATGGTTCTCGATTTCACCCCGCTCTTTGCCCTCACCACGGGGGCATGGAATCACTCTTTCGGCGCGTTGCAAAGGAACAGGGAGTGCGTCATTGCCATCCCCACCGTTGATCTCCTCGATACGGTCGTCGGCATCGGAACATGCTCCGGGCGGGACACCGACAAGTTTGCCAGGTTCGGGCTCACGCCGCTGCCGGGCAAAGTCGTCAGGCCGCCCCTGATCAAGGAGTGCCTCGCCAACATCGAATGCAAGGTCATCGACATCGTGACGCAGCACAACATCGTCGTCTTGGAGGGGGTTGCCGCCTACATCGATTCCGCTCGCCAGGAGAAACGCACGCTGCACGCGGTTGGTGACGGCACCTTCATCGTCGACGGGATCAAGATTGACCGGAAGAAGATGATGGCCTCCAAGCTCCCAGCGGGAATTTAAGAAAATACGGGGCACCATTCCTGTTACATCTGAGCCTGGTAATTGGTAAGGTGTCCGTGTCGTTCGTCCGGTTCAAAATTAAAGTCGGGCACCCACGAGGGGCGCCCCTACCGAAAAGCGACCACAATAAATATGACCAAAAACCCCCATTTCACCTATCGCCCGATTGGCATCCTGTGCTCCCCCTATGCCCGCCGCATTGATGCCCCTCATCAAAGCACGGTGGTGGAAGGGACGGAGAGCGGTGAGTTGGCGCTTGCCACTCTGGAGCTGGAGGATTGGCTGGACGAAAAAGTCCTTCAGGATCTGAGCGGTTTCGACCGGCTTTGGCTTATCTTCGCTTTTCATCGCAGTGAAGGCTGGAAAAGCACCGTCAAGCCGCCGCGGGGGGGAGAAAAGCGGGGCATTTTCGCCACCAGGTCTCCGCATCGTCCCAATCCTATTGGCCTGTCGGCGGTCGAATTAGTCAGGATTGAAGGTCGGACGCTGCACCTGCGCGGGGTTGACCTCCTCGATGGCACCCCGGTTCTCGATATCAAACCCTATGTGCCCTACGCGGATGCTTTTCCGGAAGCCAGGGCCGGCTGGATCGACGAACTCGATACCAAGCTGGGGCGTTATTTTGCGCCTGGACCGAAAAAACCCCGGTAATTCAGTAGGCTGGGAGGACACACCGGTCTGTCTTTGCCATCCGTATGCATTTTTCCTTACTCCCGTCGCACAACAAAACAGCGTGGCTTGTCTGTTTTCCGGTATCCGGTACTCTTTACAGTGGAAAAACTCGTCCTCCTCCTTTATTGTTTTGCAGCGTCTTTCGCACTGTCAGCTCACAGTAGAACAACCTCGAAAGGAATCATCAGATGATGAGGGTGCTCGTATCCATTTTTGTGGCAGGGATTATGAGTGTCAGTGTCTGTGCTGCTGCCCCTCCGGACAAGACACCCGCCCAGACAATCATTGCCCCTGTTCCGCCGCCGGCACCACAAGTAGCGTCTGAAGTGGTTCTGTTGGATGAAAAACCGGTCCTGACAATTTCCTCAGGGGTTCTTTCCTTTACGCCAGCGGAGCGAGCTAGGGCGATTTCCGAACGATTGGCCAGATTGATCAGTAGTCCGCTGCTCACGGCCGAGATGATCATGGTTGCCAACAATGAGGTCACCAGCGATATCGTGGTGAAAGATCTGGTGCTGATGGCCGTGACCGAGGCGGATGCGCAGACCCAGGGCAAATCCCGCCAGGAGTTGGCGCAGGAGTATGTGGAAAAGATCCGGAGTGCGGTCATTGAGTACCGTTCGGAACGGAGTTTACGACAACTTTTCATTGATGCTGTTCAGGCCGTGGCGTTGACGCTGCTATTGGTTGTTCTGCTCTTATTACTCAAGCGCTATCTCCCGCACGTGGAAGCCCTGATTACCTCCTGGAAGGGGACCCGTATCCGTTCGATCCAATTTCAGTCCATTGAAGTCCTCAATGCCGACCGGATCGTGGCGATGCTCCTGTCATTCCTCCGTTTTATGCGAGTGATGCTGGTGATCGGCCTGCTCTATCTTTATATTCCCCTGGTATTGAGTTTCTTCCCGATGACCGAAGGGGTAGCGGCCCGGCTCTTCGGTTATATCGAGACGCCGGTGGTCAGGATCGGGCAGGCGGTGCTGGCTTATCTCCCCAACATCTTCTTTGTCGCCGTAATTTGCGTCTGCACCTATTATGTTATCCGCTTCAGCCGCTTCCTGTTCAACGAGGTGGAGAAACAGCACATTTCCCTCCCCGGTTTTTATTCCGATTGGGCGATGCCGAGTTTCAAAATTGTCCGCTTTCTGATTATCGCCTTTGCCGTGGTGGTCGCCTTCCCTTATCTCCCCGGTTCTGATTCCCCGGCCTTTAAAGGAGTTTCGGTCTTTCTCGGAGTCCTCTTTTCCCTCGGTTCGACTTCGGCTGTCGCCAATGTCGTGGCCGGGACCATCCTCACCTATATGCGGGCTTTTACCCTGGGGGATCGGGTCAAGATTGCCGATACCATGGGGGATGTGATCGAGAAGACCTTGTTGGTGACCCGCATCCGGACGGCGAAAAACGTCGATATTACCATTCCCAACGCCATGGTTCTGGGCAGCCATATTGTTAACTACAGTTCTTCGGCGCGCCTTATTCTGCATACAACCATCACTATCGGCTATGACGCGCCCTGGCGGCAGGTGCATGAATTGCTGCTGGCCGCAGCCGCTTCAACTGAAAGGATTCTGCCGGATCCGCGCCCCTTTGTGTTGCAGACCGCCCTCAACGATTTTTATGTCAGTTACGAATTGAACGCCACCACCGATGCCCCCTCGGCGATGCCGGTCATCTATTCGGAGCTGCATAAAAATATCCAGGATCATTTCAACGAAGCCGGCGTTGAGATCATGTCTCCGCATTATTCTGCGTTGCGGGATGGTAATACAATCACGATCCCCGCGAATTACCTGGCAGCGGAATATCAGCCGGCGACGCACCGGATCAACATCACGGGCGACGCTGGCTGTTCGTCCATCTCATCTTCAGGAGGTAACAAATGAAACTGACATTTATTGCGGCACTGCTTGTCGCAGCTCTGGCGGCTTTTTTTGCCATACAAAATTCTCAGGTCGCCACAGTGACCTTCCTCGGCTGGTATTTTGAAGCACCGCTGGTGATGGTCCTCTTGATCACCTTTGCGGCCGGCGCTCTGGCGGCAATGCTGATCATGTTCCCGGCTTCGATGAAAAAATCTTTGGAGATCAAGCGTCTCAAGGCGCAGATTCCTCCACCGCCGCCACCGGCAGGAAGCGTGGCTGGAAGCCCGGCGTCTGGCTCGCGCCTACCGGGACCCTATGAATAGAGGTGTCGCCCTTCGCTTGGGGCACGATCTTTATCTTTTTGAACCGTGTGCCGATGTAATTCAGGACAGCGAAAAGAAGGACGTGTTGACTAATGATAAGCGCTTTCCAGTGAAGGCAGTCAGTCGTCTTGATGGAATCAGCAATCCTATTTACAAAAAAAAAATAATGGTATATTTTAGTTTAAAAAAATTCTTATTAACCCTAAAAGGAGTTGAACATGAAAATGAAATCTTCACTCGTGTTGTTGGTTGGTTTGGTTGGTATTTTAGGCGCAGGTTGTACTTCTCAGCCCAACACGGTCGGGAAGTTTATGATCGAGCAGTCGAAAGCCACCATGGAGTTGGGAAAACAGTGGGAAGCCGGGAAAAAGCGTGTTGTCGATGGCGAAAAAGCCATCGCAGAAGGCAAAGACACCATTGCGAAGGGCGAAGCTCGCGTGAAGGAAGGAGAGATCATGGTTGTCGAGGGGAAAAAAATGAAGGAAGAAGCTGAACTGATTTTCTCAACCCGCTTCCCGGGACAGTCTCTGGAAAACCTCAAATAAAATAGAGGGTTGATGGCAAATATTATTTGGTTTCGTCTGAGGTTTAAAAGCCCCACAATGCATATAGGCCTTGTGGGGCTTTTTTGGTTAATGTTGCAATCGTGGGGAGGGATGTCGGGTATTCAGGTTCTAAAAGTATATAGGTTTTGAAAACGAATTAGGCTAAGAGCGTTCATAGCGCATCAACTACGACTTGGGAAATTTGCGCCGATTCGCTATGACATCTGGGAAAAAAACTTTGCAAACAGGAGGTTTGGTATGACTGAGGACACGGTAGCATCAGAAAAAAAACTCGATTCCGGCGCAGGCAGTGGAGAACAACCGAAACAGAGCGTTAACAAATCATTTATTGTTGGCCAATGGCGTTTGATTATCATTTTGTTGCTGGTTATTGCCGTCGCAGGTATGTATGTGTGGAAAAACGTTGCTGTCAACAGAACTACGGTACACCTGACGGAAAAGGCAGATCGGATCATAACGGACCAGAACAGGATGTTTCTTCGACTCGCTGTCGTGCCGCTG